>JAKFVP010000643.1 GCA_021732175.1 Bradyrhizobium sp. | reverse complement strand
TCGTGAGGCCCGTGCCGATGATGCCGGCGCCGCCGAGACCACCGGCTCCCCCGGGACTGCCGGCACCGCCGGCGCCCCCGCTGCCGCCGCCACCGCCGAGGACCGTGCCAGAATTGTTGAAGGTCGCGCCAGCCGTGAACAGCGTGCCGTCGCCGCCGTCACCACCCTGGCCGCCATCGCCACCGCCGCCGCCGAACCCGCCGCCAGCGCCGCCCGTACCGCCGCCGACCGTGCTGCTGTTGCTGCTCGCACCGGCGCCCGTGACGACGGCGCCGAAGCCGCCGGCACCACCGCCGCCGCCGCCGCCGTCGCCACTACCGGCGTTGCCGCCCGCGCCGCCATTGCCACCGGACAGCGGAGCCGCGTTGGCGATGCTCGCAGCGCCGGCACCGTTGCCATTGAAGCCACCACCACCGCCACCGGCACCATCGTCATTCGTGCCGTCGCTGCCATTGCCGCCATTGGGGCTGCTGAGAGCGGTCCCACCGGCGCCACCGCCGCCACCGCCGCCAATCCCAACGCCGGCGCCGCCATCACCGCCGGCGCCGCCGCCCGCGGCGCCCCCGCCGCCGCCACCGCCAACGCCGAGAGCGCCACCGGCACCGCCGGGATTCCCGGTAAAGCCGCTGCCGCCGCTCCCTCGAGTGGCCCCGACACCGACGCCAAACCCCCCGTCGCCGCCATCGGCCAGTGCCGGCACGGACGCAAGCGCCATCCACGCAACCGCCACCGCGCTGGTCGCGAGCAAGCCCGCACGCACGCGAGCACCTACGGCCATAGATCGATGCGGGGCGGCGCGCACGTCTCCGCCCCCCGCGCGCTGCCCTCGCTTGACGATGCTCCGTGCTTCCAAACCCTGCACGCCCCTACTTTTTCGCCCTCTCCCATGCACCGTGTCGGCCCAAGGCACGGTGGGAGAACCAGCGTACAAATTGCAGGTTCCCACTGCAATCGTAGGAAGCCTCGCCGTTTGCGCCAAGGCGAAAAAATCGCCCCTGTCTGCGGATGACGGATCGTGACGCTTTTCTGCAACAGGCTGTCCGCCTGGTGCTTGCCTGCGCGACTCGCGAACCGATGCTCCGTCCGATCGCGCTGGACGTGCAAACGCACTATGCGCGGGCGGGCGTGCGCATCGGCCGCGCCACGGCCGATGAAGATGGGCACTACTGCTTCGCCGTGGCGCTATGATTCCCTAGCCGCCGATACGCTCCAATTTGCAAAGCTCCGACACCGTGCGACTTTGTACTACGCCTCGCCCGGCGGGGCGCAGCTTTTGATTTGGGAGGATGTCCGGTTGCCCTTCGACAACAGGCCTCTCGATCAATCCCGGCGATCGACGGGATGGGCCAACGCAGACATGGCGCCTCATCGCTCGAAGTTTGTTCCGCTAGGAAACCAATGGGAAACCAACTCCCGGTCAGACTCTCTCCAATTGAGCTATGCGCATGCTACAACTTCGCTACTCGATGGCTTGGAATCTGCGAGATTAGTGTGCATCCTCATGACGACGGACGAACTATCTGAACTCATAAGCACTGCGTTCCCGATCAAGCCAGTGCCCGAAAGGTTTTGGATCGACGATCGTCAACCGCTCGCGGGTGACATTCCAAACGAACTTGCGAAGAGAATCGCGCATCGTCCGTGGGCTGAGGTAACGATGCTTGATTGGACAATGACGGGGGCTCACGCGAGCACGGCCAGGGGATACATCGATCCGAATGCCTTTCGATACTATTTGCCGTCCCTCCTGATCGGCGGTTTGAATGACCTGGGGTATATCGACTGGACCCTGGAATGCCTCTTGCCGGCAGGGCGAAAGCGTCGGACTACCGGAAGATGGTGGCAGGAATATTGGACAGGTTTCGCTGAGGAGCAGAAGGACGTTGTCCGGACATACCTGATCACCATTCAGTCGATGCTTCGAGAGGCGACCCATCCCAGCGAATTGCATTTGATCGATGAGGCTCAATTGATCTGGGGGCGCCGATGACCACGCTGCGCATCTACGATTGTCGTGAACATGCGCTGGCGGTTGACCTGCGCGACCTGATCGATTTGCTTGCTCCTCGCTCGCTCGAAGCAAGTTGGACGGCTTCACCCGTCAGGATGAACCATCCGGACCGTGGCATCTCCGTTGATGAATTCTTGATGACGGGAACAGGCAAGCCCGGACAGGACCAACTGGAGCAACTCGCCGCCAGTGGCTCATCGGTCAGCGGCGCTAGGATTTCGGAGGCCGCTCACGAAGCGTGGCAAGTCATATGGGGGCAATTCACCGCAACTCTCCCAGAACTGAGCGACGCATGGGTCGTCATACGCGCGATAGACAGCACTTTCTACGAGGTCACGTCGTCGGACGACGCAGTTCTCAACGCCATTCGGTCAACTTACAAGGACGTCAGAGCTGCGCCCGGTCCCGTGACATCAGCTCCGATTGAGCGCATCTGAAGCGGAAGCAAGGTCTGAAAATGGGTGAACGATCACGAGCGCCACAGACTGAGGCAGATGCAGCCAAGCTCAGCTTATCCGAGCTAAATGGTTGGATCAGTCGTGCCGAGTTTCGGGCGTTACACTTGAAACTCTCTGCCTCACTCAAGAAATCGGCAATGAAACGTTTGGTCTGGCTAGAGACGCAACGCGAGAGGATCCATGGCGTACCTGCACCAGACCGTGGCCGGTTCTGATCATATCACCTCACGGCAGTCACGCTCCGCTCTCTCGTCTGCTATCAGGACACTTACCATGTCCGACCGAGACCCGTCCGCTTCTCGGCCTCCTGCGCCCGATCTGCAAACAACGGGCACGGCCGCCGCTGTTCCTGAGGCCTTGCTTCGCTAGATCTACCGACATCTGACACGCGCACAGTCAGCAAAGATTCCGCGTATCGACTGCAACGAACCTGCACAGAATCCACTGCTAGGGTCCTTGATCTGTCTTTTTCCGATCGCAGTTTGGCGAAAGATCGCGCAAGACCGTCGAGGCGCGGACAACCGACCGCTTGATAGCAAGATAAAAGCAAACAGGGTTTGCTGGGGCGGTCGGCTTGAGAGTCGATGTCTGCACATTGGGTTAGTACAAGGTGTAAACGGGTTTTTCGCCGCTCGCGCAATGTGCGCTTACTCTCGACAACTGTGTTCAACCTTCTGACGGCACTCACTCTTCGTTTCTTCGACGCGCAATGTGTGCCGTCTGACCCGCAATCCAGGGCAACCGCTGAGCACATCACCACGCAACCAAGCCATGATCGCTTGGAAGCGTCGCTGCCGGACCAGCCGACGCCCGTCAAGGCTCGCGCGATGCGCGCCCGGCTCCGCCGGCTGGCGGCCTTGACCGACGCCGGCCGGCCCGGCGTGTGTCGGCCATGCGCCGATGGCTCGGCGCGAGCGATATGTCGCTCCCGCCGCGGCGAACAAACTTGCGCCGTTCTCTGGATTGAGTCTGCTTTCCGCGAGGCGCCATGGCTCATCAGAAATCTCGACGGACACGAATCCGGCAGCTTCGACCGTTGCCCGACGATCTCTACGATTATCTGCGGCCGCCAGTTCGACGAAGGGGGCGGCCGGCAAAAAGGGAGCGGTCCGAGTGGACCGTGACCGACGACTGGCCCGACGAGGTGCCGATCACCGAGGCCGAGATCGAGGTGTTCGAGGCCTGGTTCGGCGACCTGTTTGACGAATTGTTTTCGACCCGCCACTGACCCCTTTTGGTTTGGAGATCGCCATGACTACGCCGGTTCGTGCTGCCCTCTACCTGCGGGTCTCAACCGGCCGGCAAGCAGAGAACGATCTTTCCATCCCGGACCAACGCCGCCAGGCCAAGAGCTATTGCGGGTCTCGCGGCTGGGAGATCGCCGCAGACTATGTCGAGCCCGGCCTATCCGCGACCGACGACCGTCGGCCGGAATTCCAGCGCATGATCGATGCAGCAACGACCAGGCCGCCGGCGTTCGACGTGATCCTAGTCCACAGCTTTAGCCGCTTCTTCCGCGACCAGTTCCAGCTCGAGTTTTACGTCCGCCGCCTCGCCAAAGCCGGTGTGCGGCTGGTGTCGATCACCCAGGAGCTCGGCGATGATCCCATGAGCAACATGATCCGGCAGATCATGGCGCTGTTCGACGAGTATCAGTCCAAGGAGAACGCCAAGCACACGCTCAGAGCCATGAAGGAGAACGCACGGCAAGGCTTTTGGAATGGGGCGTTACCGCCGATCGGCTATCGGATCGTGGAGGCCTCCGAGCAGCGCGGACACCGGACCAAGAAGACCCTTGAGATCGACCCCGTCCAGGCTGAGACCGTGCGCCTGATCTTCCGCCTGGCGCGCGAAGGTAGCGGAAGCTCGGGGCCGATGGGCGTGAAGTCCATCGCCACCCACCTGAACGCGATCGGCATCCGCACCCGCGACGGCGGACGCTGGGGTGTCGATGCCGTCCACAAGGTGCTGACCCGGACGACCTACATCGGCCGGCATCGTTTCAATAACAAGTTCTGGAAGACCCGCGAGCGCAAGGCGGAGACCGAAATCGTGGAAATGGCGGTGCCAGCAATCGTCGACAAGGATGAATTTGAGGTCGTCCAAACGCTGCTCAAGAGCCGGAGCCCGGCGATGACGCCGCCAAGAGTAGTCAGCGGTCCGACCCTCCTGACGGGCATCTGCTTCTGCGCTGCTTGCGGTGGAGCGATGACGCTCCGCACCGGCAAGAGCGGCCGTTACCGCTACTACACCTGTTGCACCAAGGCCCGCCAGGGCGAGACCGGCTGTCCGGGGCGCACCGTTCCCATGGAAAAACTCGACATTCTGGTCGTGGAGTACATCGAGCAGCGTCTGTTACAGCCCAAGCGTCTTGAGCAACTTTTGTCGCACGTACTCGATCACCGCACCGAGCGCGCCGAGCGACGAAAGTCACACATTGCCGACCTTCGGAAGCGCGCGGCCGAGGCAGACGCCAAACTCAAGCGGCTGTACGACGCCATCGAGAACGGTGTCGCCGATCTCTCTGATCCCATGTTGAAGGATCGTGTCGCTGAACTGAAGGCCACGCGCGACCAGGCCCGCATTGACGCAGAGCGGGCCGAGGAGGCGATTGATCGCGCCGGGCCGAGCATCACAGCGCAAGCTCTCAAGACGTTTGCCAGGACGGCGCGCAAGCGGATGCGGACCGAGAACGGCGGCTACCGCCGCGATCATCTTCGGGCGCTCGCCCAACGCGTCGAAGTCGATCAGAAAGAACTGCGCATTATGGGCTCGAAAAGCGTACTTCTGCGCACGCTTGTCGCTACTGAAAGCGCAAAAACGGCGGGTTTTGGCGTGCCCAGTTCTGTACCGAAGTGGCGCGCCCGAGAAGATTCGAACTCCTGACAGACGTCCTCCCGACATTCGAAGGGCGATCTGGTAACACCGCACCTAGCCGAACTTGAGTTTCCCAGTAAACGCTATATCCATCCCGGCGGTGAGGCCGGGATGGTGATTGAGTTATAACAAAAGCAGTTGCAAGGGCTGGCTTTAAATCTCCACGGCCAACAAGTGTCGGTCTCGGTCAAAACCTGCCCGGGCATGACGGATAATGACTATTCCGCGGGATTGGCGGCCGGTGGCGCGCCGGCAGCGGCGGTGCTCGCCGCGGCCTTCTTCTCCACCATGGCGACCGCAAGAATCGCGCCTTCATAGAGGAGCAGCAGCGGGATCGCCAGCGAGGCCTGGCTCAGCACGTCGGGCGGGGTCAGGACGGCCGCAATGATGAAGGCGACGACGATGAAATAGCGGCGTTTTTCGCGCAGCATTTTCGACGTCACGATTCCGATGCGGCCAAGCAGCGTCAGGATCACCGGCAGCTGGAAGGCGATGCCGAAGGCGAAGATCAGCGACATCATCAGCGATAGATATTCGCCGACCTTGGGCAGCAACTGGATCTGTGCCGTCTCCTCGCTGCCCAGCTGTTGCATGCCGAGTGAGAAGCGCACCAGCATCGGCAGCACAAGGAAGTAGACCAGCATCGCGCCCAGCACGAAGAACACGGGCGTGGCGATCAGATACGGCAGGAAGGCGTTGCGCTCATGCTTGTAGAGGCCGGGCGCCACGAACTTGTAGATCTGCGTCGCCACGATCGGAAACGAGATGAAGGCCGCGCCGAACAGCGCGAGCTTGAGCTGGGTAATGAAATATTCCAGCAGCGCCGTGTAGATGAATTTCGAATTCTCGGCCCCGGCCACCCAGACGAACGGCCAGACGAGCACGTTGTAGATCTGCTTCGCAAAGAAGAAGCAGAAGATGAAGGCAATGCCGAAGCCGAGCAGCGCCTTGATCAGTCGCGAGCGCAGCTCGATCAAATGATCCATCAACGGCGCCTTGCTGGCCTCGATGTCTTCGGCGCTCATGACGCTTTGGCTTCCTTCGGCGCGTCCACCGGGACGGCCTGCTCCTGCGGCGCGGGCTCGTCCCTGATCATGCCGAGCTGCTGCAGCGGCTCGACATGCGTCTCCGCTTCGACAAAGGTCTGCGGTGTCGGCGCTGCGGGTTCGGTCGGGGTTGTCAGCGCTTCGCTTTGCGAAGTCGCGATAGGCTCGCCGATGGCTCCTGCGACCTGCGCATTGCCAGCGGGCTTGTCGATCGCGAGCGCGTCGGTAACGTCCTTCTGCAGCTCGGTCATCACATTGGCGCCGGTGAATCCGGTGGCGGCTTCCTTGACCTCGTCAAAGCTCTTCTTGAGGTCGGCCATCTCGGCCTCGCGCATCGCCTCCTGGAACTGGCCCTGGAATTCGGCGGCCATCTTGCGGGCCTTGCCGATCCACTGGCCGACCATGCGCAGCACGCCGGGCAGCTCTTTCGGGCCGATGGCAATCAGCGCGACGACCGCGATGACAACCAGTTCACTCCACCCGATATCGAACATGAAAGAATCCGCTCACGCGCAAGGGCGCCTTTGAAAGCCTCATTTCCCTTAGCAGGATTTGAGGGCGCCCGCGGCTTTTCTCAACTGGCCTTGCAGCCAGATCAGACCGCCTTGCTGCCGACGTCGGACCGCGCCGCTGTCGGCGCCGGAGACGCATTGTGGTCGATGGTCTTGACGGGCTCGGCGGGTTTTTCCGCGGCGCTCTCGTCTTCCTTCATACCCTTCTTGAAGGCCTTGATGCCCTGGGCGACGTCGCCCATCAGGTCGGAAATCTTGCCACGGCCGAACAGCAGCAGGACCACTGCGATCACCACGATCCAGTGCCAAATGCTAAGCGAACCCATCCTGCAACCCTCCAAAACAGATCGGGCCGCGCCGGCCCTTGCGTTGAGCGGAAGGTAGGCCCGAAGGGTGCCAAAAACAAGCACTTGGGCCGCGGCAAATCGCTGTCCGGCCTACGTATTATTGCTACCGTTAACCTGCGGAAAGTTCAGCAGAGGGAACTAGTTGCCCTCATCTTTCTCAGGTTCTTTCTCCGGTTCTGGGGCCGGCGCGAGCAGCAGTTCCAGCGTATCGCCGGGCTCCAGCGCGTCTTCGTCCTCGCGCAGCGCCGGATCGTCCGACGGGTTCGGCACGTTGAAGCCGGTGGGCAGGCGTGAATCCAGCAATCCCGTCCCCTTCAACTCTTCGAGACCCGGCAGGTCCGTGAGCTGCTCCAGGCTGAACTGGGTCAGGAACGCTTCCGTCGTGCCGAAGGTCAGCGGGCGGCCGGGCGTCTTGCGGCGGCCGCGCGGACGGATCCACCCCGTTTCCAGCAGCACGTCGAGCGTGCCCTTGGAGGTGACGACACCGCGGATTTCCTCGATCTCGGCGCGCGTCACCGGCTGGTGATAGGCGATGATCGCGAGCACCTCGATGGCCGCGCGAGACAGGCGCCGCGTCTCGGTGCTCTCGCGCGTCATCAGCCAGGACAGATCGCCGGCGGTGCGGAACGTCCACTTGTTCGCGACCCGCACGAGGTTGACACCGCGCGGCGCGTATTCGGCCTGCAGCTGCGCCAGCGCCGCCTTGATGTCCGTGCCATCAGGCAAGCGCTTGGCCAGCGTCGCCTGATCGATCGGCTCGTTGGACGCAAACAGCAGCGCTTCCAGCAGCCGCAGCTCCTCGGGCCGCGTCTGGGGGTCAGCGGGGGTTGCCTCATCTTCTGCCACGCGTCTCTCCGCCAGGCTTGCCATCGGCAAAGTCTCCTTCTTCACTTACTCAACTTCCGGCGCGGCACCAGCGGCCTGCGGCGGACGTTTCCGGAAGTACAACGGCGCGAACGCCGATTTCTGGTTCAGCTCCATCTCGCCTTCGCGCACCAGTTCAAGCGCCGAGGCAAAGCTCGAGGCAAACACGGTTGCGCGCTGCGAGGGATCGACGACGTACTGCATCAGGAGTTCGTCCAGGCAGCTCCAGTCCTCGGCCATCCCAACCAGCCGCTCCAGCGAGGCGCGCGCTTCCGACAGCGACCACACCGTGCGCTTGGCCAGATGCACGCTGGCAAGCACGCGCTGCTGGCGCTGCGCGGCATAAGCCGTCAAGAGGTCGTACAGCGTTGCCGTGTAACGGGGGTGACGGATCTCCGCGATGCTCTCGGGATTGCCGCGCGGGAAAATATCGCGCTGGAACTGCGGCCGGTTCATCAGCCGGTTCGCGGCCTCGCGAATAGCTTCGAGCCGGCGCAGACGGTTCGCGAGCGCGGTCGCCATTTCCTCGGCGCTCGGCCCGTCCGGCGACGGCGGTTCCGGCAGCAACAGGCGCGACTTCAGATAAGCGAGCCACGCCGCCATCACGAGATAGTCGCCGGCAAGTTCGAGGCGGATCTTTCGCGCGGCCTCGATGAAAGCGAGATACTGGTCGGCGAGCGCCAGGATCGAAATTTTGGACAGGTCGACCTTCTGCTGCCGCGCCAAGGTCAGCAACAGGTCGAGCGGGCCTTCATAGCCGCCGACATCGACCACCAGCGCCGGCTCGCCCTCAGCGATCTCGGCGGGCCGACCGGTTTCAAACGACAGAATTTCCGCGGTCATGCCATTCCCGTTTGTTGCACCAGCGCATCCAGTTCGGCGCGCGCGGACTTGCGGTCGATGGGCTGCGGCGCCTTGCGGGACGCCAATGCGCGCTTGGCCCGCTCCAGCGCCGCGCCGGACAATTCCGGCGCCTGGCTTGCGACGTCACGCATCTCGTCGAGCTTGCCGTTGCAATGCAGGACCATGTCGCAGCCGGCCGCGACGATGGCCCGCGTCCGCTCGGCGATCGATCCCGCCAACGCGTTCATCGAAACATCGTCACTCATCAACAAACCCTGGAACCCGATACCACCGCGAATCACCTGTTGGATGATTGTCGCAGATGTCGTCGCCGGTTGGGCGGGGTCCAGCGCGCTAAACACAACATGTGCGGTCATCGCCATCGGCAAATCAGCCAGCGGGATAAATGCCGCGAAATCGGTGCGTTCCAGCTCGCTTCGGGAAGTATCGACTGTCGGAAGGCGGAAATGGCTGTCGGCGGTCGCTCGCCCATGCCCGGGGATGTGCTTGAGGACCGGCAGTACACCGCCCTGCTCCAGCCCGTCCGTGACCGCCCGGGCGATCGCTGCGACCTTGGCCGGCTCGGTGCCATAGGCCCGGTCGCCGATCACATTGTCGGCCCCGGCCACGGGCACGTCGGCCAGCGGCAGGCAGTCCGCGGTGATGCCGAGATCGGCCAGATCGGCCGCGATCAGCCGGCTGCTGAGCCGCGCCGCCTTCAGCCCGAGCGCCGGGTCACGGTCGTAGAGGGAACTAAATACCGCTCCGGGGGGATAGACCGGCCAATGCGGCGGTCCCAGCCGCTGCACCCGGCCGCCTTCCTGGTCGATCAGGACGGGGGCATCGGCCTCGCCCACCGCATTGCGCAATTCGCCAACCAGCCGGGCCACTTGGGCCGGGGTATCGACGTTGCGCTTGAACAGGATGAAGCCCCATGGCCGCGCGGCGCGGATGAAATCGCGCTCGGAAGCGGTCAGTTCGAGGTCGGAAATACCCGTGATGAATGCGCGGCTTGGCATGGGCCGGGTTTGCCCTCAGCCCGGCCGGGGGTCAAGGAAACCGCGCTCAATTTCCTTGGATGACGCACTGCCCGCCGGCAGCTTTTAGGTTGGTACAGACCTGCACGGCTTCGTCCCGCGATCCGAACGGCCCGACCATGGCGCGGTAGAACACGCCCTTCTCGCCGAGATCAGCCCGTTTGATCAGCGGCGGGCGCGAACCCAGCACGGTCGGGAACTTGCCTTGCAGTGCCTTGTAGGACGCCTGCGCATCGGCCTCGGTCTTCTGCGAGGAAACCTGGACCACGAACCCTCCGGTGCTGGGCGCTGCGGCGGGTGCAGGCGCAACGGCCGCGACGCGGGCCGGCGGCTCGGCACCGGGGGCCGGTGCGCCGCCTTGCGGGCTCAGCGAGAGCGGCGAGTTGGCGCTGGCATTGGCCGAGGTCGGCGGATTGCGCGAGGGAGCTGTTGGCGCGTTGGGAGCGCCGGGCGGCGGTGCAAGGGGCTGCGTCCGGGGCGCTGCAACCTGCGCAGGCGCTGCAGCCGGCTGCTTCGCGTTTGGAGCGGCGGGCGGCATGCCAGCGTCTGCAGCATCGCCCTTCACCGACAGCGTCCTGATCCGCCGCGGCTCGTTGTTCGGCAACGTGCCGTTCGAAGCGCTGGCCGGGGGCGGCCCGCTCGGGGCGACGCTCGCGGGCGACGGCGGGTTGGCATTCTGGTTCAGCGGCGGGAACACCACGCGCGGACCCGAGCGCGCGTTGATGTCGACCGGTGTCTCTTCGCGCGGCACGAGCTTCTCGTTGCCATCGCCGAACGTCATGCGATCCGGCGCCTTCTGCGCGCTGTCGGATTGCGCCGGCACGACCTTGGTCGGGCTGTTGTCGGCCTTGATGATCGGAGGCTCGCCGCTGCGGGGCGAGCCGACGAAGCTGCGATAGGCGAACGCACCGCCGGTGCCGATGACGGCGAGCGCGAGGACGGCCGCAACCGTGATCATGCCGCCGCGCTTGCGCGGCTGCTCTTCGGGCTCCTCGTCATAGCCCTGATAGGCATAGGGATCGTCGGGATAAGCGGGATCGCGCTGATAGTTCTGACCAGTCTCGAGCTGGCCATACAGCGCATCGTCATAGCGCGAGGGATCGGGCTGCTCAGTGTATTGCTGTTCCTCGGCGTATTGCTGGTCTTCCGGATACTGATAGTGCGCCTGATGCTGCTGCGGCTGTTGTTGCGGAGGCTGCTGCGCGCCGTAGCGATGCAACGGATGCACCTGGCTCGGCGCATAATCCTGCTCATCGTCATATTGCGGCTCGAGCGGAGGCGGCGCCGGCTGCTGCGCGCGCGCATTGGCGCGCTGCATCCAGGGCGGCGGACCGGCCGGCACCTCCGGCTCGGGCTCGTAGGGCTCGGGATCGTATTGCGGTTCCTGGTAGCGCGGCGCGGCCTGTGGCTGCGGTTGCGGCTTCGCATTAGGCCGGCCCATCGCAAACGGATCGGTCTGGCCGATCAGTCGGGCCAACTCGGCCAACGGATCGCTGTCGCCCTTCTGGCCATGCTGATCTGTGCCGCGACCATAATCATCATGGGCGGGAAAAGGTCGGTCCTGATATCGATCAGCCATCAGCTACGATGCATCCCCTTCAGGAAGGAGCCAAATCGTACTTCAAACGAATGGTCACCCGCCAGATGCCGCGGACATCCCCATGTGCGCGGCCTTCTACCCCTAGCTACTCAAAGCTACCTCATCTCGGTCGGAGCATGGACGCCGAGCACGGCCAGTCCTGACGCCAGTACCGAAACGACGCCCTGGACCATCGCCAGCCGCGCCTTTGTCACCTCTGCATCATCATTGATAATGAAGCGTAAATGGGGCAAATCGCGGCCCTTTGTCCAAAGCGCATGGAATTCGCTGGCTAAATCATACAGGTAAAAGGCGATTCGGTGTGGTTCATGTGCGACCGCGGCCGCCTCGACGGTGCGGGGGTAGACCGCCAGCCGCTTCAATATTTCGAGTTCCGAGGGCTCCGTGAGCCGCTCGACGGCGGCCCCGGCCAGGTAGGCCAGCCGGGCCCCCGCCTCCTGCGGCAGGTCGGGAACCACCTCCTCCCGCGCATTGCGGAAGATGGAGTGGCCCCTGGCGTGGCCATACTGGACGTAGAAGACGGCGTTGTCCTTGGACTGCTCGATCACCTTGGCGAGGTCGAAATCGAGCACCGCGTCGTTCTTGCGGAACAGCATCATGAAGCGCACGGCGTCGGAACCGACCTCGTCGACGACCTCGCGCAGCGTGACGAAATCGCCCGAGCGTTTCGACATCCGGACCTGCTCGCCGTTGCGCAGCAGGCGGACGAGCTGGACGATCTTGACGTCGAGCGTGGCTTTGCCCGCGGTGACGGCCTTGATCGCCGCCTGCACGCGCTTGATGTAGCCGCCATGGTCGGCGCCCCAGACGTCGATCAGATCGTGGAAGCCGCGATCGTACTTGTCCTTGTGATAGGCGATGTCTGACGCGAAGTAGGTGTAGGAGCCGTCCGACTTGATCAGCGGACGATCGACATCGTCGCCATAGGCGGTGGCGCGGAACAGCGTCTGGATGCGGTCTTCGTAATCCTCGACCGGCTTGCCTTTCGGCGGCGGCAGGCTGCCTTCGTAGATATCGCCCTTGGCGCGCAGGAAATCGATGGTTTCGGCAACCTTGTTGTTGCCGGCAGCGATCAGCGAGCGCTCCGAGAAAAACACCTCGTGCTTGATGTTGAGCGCGGCGAGATCGCCCTTGATCTCGTCCATCATCATGGTGATGGCCTTGCCCCGCATGATCGGCAGCCACGCGGCCTCGCTCATCGCCTTCAGCTTGTCGCCGTATTCCTTTGCCAGCGCCTCGCCGACCGGCTTCAGGTAGTCGCCGGGATAGAGACCTTCCGGGATCTCGCCGATGTCTTCGCCGAGCGCCTCGCGATAGCGCAGGAAGGCCGAGCGCGCGAGCACGTCGACCTGCGCGCCGGCATCGTTAATGTAATATTCGCGGGTGACGTTGAAGCCTGCGAATTGCAGCAGGTTCGACAGCGCGTCGCCAAACACGGCGCCACGGCAATGGCCGACATGCATCGGCCCGGTCGGATTGGCCGAGACGTATTCGACGTTGACCTTTTCCGCCGCACCGATGGCGCTGGTGCCGTAGGCCGCGCCTTCACGCAGCACGGTGCGCAATTCCGTCACCCACGCCGACGGTTTCAGCGTCAAATTGATGAAGCCGGGACCGGCCACATCGACCGAGACAATCAGATCGTCGCTGCGCAGCTTCTCCGCGATCTTGTCGGCGAGTTCGCGCGGTTTTGCTTTTGCGTCCTTGGCGAGCACCATGGCGGCGTTGGTCGCCATGTCGCCGTGACTGGCATCGCGCGGCGGCTCGACCACCACGCGCGAGAAATCGATCCCAGCCGGCCAGCCGTCCTCGGCGGCAATCCCCCCGCAAACCGCGTGGACGCGCGCCAAAACGGCGGCAAACAGGTGCTGGGACGTAGATTTTTCGGCCATAACGCGCCGCCTAACGCAAATCCGGGGTCGAGTCAAAAAGCCTTTGATGCTCGATCAGCGCGTAGCGGTCGGTCATCCCGGCGATGAAATTGCCGATCCGGCGGGCCCGCTCGGTCTCGCTCTCCTCGCCCGTCGCATCCAGCCATTCGGCCGGCAGATCGCCCGGCGATTTTCGGTAGCGCTCGAACAGGTCGACCACGATCTGCTCGGCCTCGCGCATCACCCGCATCACGCGGCTGTGCCGGTACATATGCTGGTAGAGGAACGCTTTGATGGCGGCTTCCGCCTGCGCGACATCGGCGGGAAAGGCGATCATGGCCTGCCTCTCACCGCGCACGTCCTGCGCCGATTGCGGCTGCGCGGCGGCAATGCGTTTGCCCGACTCGGTCATGACGGCGCTGATCAGATAGGAGATCAGCTCGCGCACCAGCTCGGCGCCGCGCCGGACATCGTCGAGCCCGGGATAATGCTGCGCAATGCCGGCGATGATGTCCGATACCAGCGGAATCGCCCTGAGGTCGTCGACGCGGAACAGGCCGGCGCGCAGGCCGTCGTCGATGTCGTGGGCGTCATAGGCGATGTCGTCGGAGATGGCGGCGACCTGCGCCTCCATCGAGGCAAAGCTCCAGAGCTCGAGGTCGAAGTGTTTGACGAAGTCGGCAATGCCGGCGGGAATGCCGTGACCGTTGTGCGGCCCGATCGGCGTGCCGTTGCGCTCCGTCAGCGGGCCGTTGTGCTTGACGATGCCTTCGAGCGATTCCCAGGTCAGGTTGAGGCCGTCGAAATCGGGGTAGCGGTGCTCCAGCGAGGTGACGACGCGCAGCGCCTGGGCATTGTGGTCGAAGCCGCCATGATCCCTGAGGCAGGCGTCCAGCGCCCGCTCCCCGGCATGGCCAAACGGGGGATGGCCGAGGTCATGCGCCAAGGCCAAGGTCTCGGTGAGGTCTTCGTCGAGGCCAAGCTGGCGGGCCAGCGCGCGGGCGATCTGGGCCACTTCAAGGGAATGGGTCAGCCGGGTGCGGTAATGGTCGCCCTCGTGGAACACGAAGACCTGGGTCTTGTGCTTCAGCCGCCGGAATGCCGTGGAATGGATCACCCGGTCGCAATCCCGCCGGAACGGGCTCCGGGTCCGGCTCGGCGGCTCCGCGAACAGCCGCCCGCGGCTGTTGGCGGGGTCGCAGGCAAAGGGCGCGCGCGGGGCTGCCATTCCGACCGTCACGGCAATTTAATCCTTATCCATTTGATTCCGTTTGTTCCCGCACTTAACTATTGATAACGCGGGATACCAAATGAATTGGCGATGACGCCTGTTGGTGTGACGCCCGGAGACTGGACCATGACCACTGTCATCACCGTCAGCGAGCGGGCTGCCCGCCGCATCGGCGAGATCCTCAAGGGCGAAGGCGACGGCGCGATGCTGCGCATCAGCGTCGAGGGCGGTGGCTGCTCCGGCTTCCAGTACAAGTTCGACGTCGACCATGCCAAGGCCGAGGATGACCTCGTGATCTCCCGCGAGGGCGCGGTGGTGCTGGTCGATTCCGCCTCGGTGCCGTTCCTTGCCGGGTCGGAAGTCGATTTCGTCGACGATTTGATCGGCGCCTCGTTCCGCGTCGTCAATCCGAACGCCACCGCCTCCTGCGGCTGCGGCACCAGCTTCTCGATCTGATCGCTTATTTCGGCGGCGCGAACAGCGCTTTCGCATTGCCGTTGGCGATCTGCGCCGCAATCTTCGGCGGCAGCTGATCGAGCCATTTGCGATAGCCGGCCATCGTCTCGCCGTAGCTCGCCCAGCGTTCCGGCACCCAGGTGTCGGATCCCAGCAGGAAGCGATCCGGAAAACGCTCGAACAGGCTGCGCCACTCCGCCGTCAGCTTGCCCGAGCCGTCGACGATGCCGCTGCGATAGGACAGCTCGCCCCACAGTTTTGGATATTTCGCCAGCATCGCGGCGACGCGATCGGCCGACAGGCCAAAGCCCGTATGCGCCCAGATGATCTGCGCGCGCGGATTGTGCCGCATCAGCACTTCGACGCCGTCGTCGCCGGTATGCGCGTGCAGATAGAGATTCTTGTCGACCGCGAAATTGACGATCTTCCTGACGATCTCGGTATTGCCTGACTCGGCCGAGTAGAGGTGGAATTCGCCGATACCGCGGTAGTAGCCGCGCTTGAACTCTTCTTCGATCAGATCGAAGGTCAGGGGATCGCCGAACCAGGTCTGGATGTCGGCGCGCACCCGGTACGGCCGCAGGAACGGCACCACCCACAGCCCTTCGGACTTGGCGTCCATCAGCACATGTGTGCCCTTGTTGGGGCGGCTGGTGGCGAGAACGCCGGTGACGCGGTTCTTGCGGAACAGCGCCAGCACTTCGTCGGGCTGGTAATAGGGCTTCGGCTCCCAATTGTAGTGCATATGGGCGTCGAAGATCTCGATCGGCTCGGCCGCGCGCGTCTCGCTTCCCAGCAAAACGACTGCCGCCAGCGCAACGCAGCCCGCCAGGCGCATTGCACTGCCTCCCCGCCTCATTCGGCCGCGACCGCGCGCGGCGGCTGGGCGTCGCCCGTATCGTCCTCCTGCGGCTGCAGGCGCCGCTTGAGGCGGCGATCGATGCGGTCGAGATAGATGTAGACCACCGGGGTGATGTACAGCGTCAGCAATTGCGACACACAGAGACCGCCGACCACGGCGATGCCGAGCGGCTGCCGCAGCTCGGCACCGGCGCCGGCGCCGAGCGCGATCGGCAGCGTGCCGAAGATCGCGGCGAAGGTCGTCATCATGATCGGGCGGAAGCGCAGCAGCGCCGCTTCGCGGATGGCGTGCTCGGCCGACAGGCCGACGCGGCGCCGCTCCAGCGCGAAGTCGACCATCATGATGGCGTTCTTCTTGACGATGCCGACCAGCATGACAATGCCGATCATCGCAATGACCGACATTTCCATGCCGAACAGCATCAGGGTCAGGATCGCACCGATGCCGGCCGACGGCAGGCCCGAGATGATGGTGATCGGGTGGATGAAGCTTTCGTAGAGGATGCCGAGGATCACGAAGGCGGCGAACACGGCGGCGAGGATCAGGACGCCCTGCCCGCGCAGCGAATCCTGGAACACCTGCGCGGTGCCGGAGAATCCGGTCACGATCGTCACCGGCAGGTTGGAGGCCTGCTCGAGCTGGGTGATCTTGTCGACGGCGTAGCCGAGCGAAACGCCGGGCGCGAGGTTGAACGAGATCGTCACAGCCGGCTGCTGGCCCTGGTGGTTGATCTGCAAGGGACCGACGCTCGGCACCATCTTCGCCACCGCGTCTAGCGGAATGGTCTGGCCGGCCGCCGTCTTCACATAGAGCTTGGACAGGTCGGACGGATCGACGCGGAACTGCGGCTGCGCCTCCAGGATGATCTGGTAGTCGTTCGACGGCATGTAAATAGTGCCGACCTGCCGCGCGCCGTAGGCGTTGTAGAGCTGGTTGCGCACCTGATCGACGGTGACGCCGTAGACCATCGCCTTCTCGCGGTCGATGTCGACCGTCATCTGCGGGTTCTTGATGTAGAGGTCGGTGGTGACGTCGAGCAGGCCCGGGATCTTCTCGATCCTGTCGCGCATTTCCGGCGCGAGGCGATACAGCGAGTCGGTGTCGCCGCTCTGCATCACATACTGATACTGGGCCTTGGAAATCCGGCCGCCGATATTGAGATTCTGGATCGGCTGGAAGAACGCCTGCAGACCGGGAACCTGACGGCCCTTGGCGCGAAGCCGCGCAATGATCGTGTTCAGATTGTCGCGTTCATGCTTCGGCTTCAGTGCGATGAAAAACCGGCCGTAATTTGCCGTCGGATTGGGGCCGCCCGATCCGACGGTGGTGTTGATATATTCGATCGCGGGATCGTTGCGCAGGATCTCCGCCAGCACCAGCTGCCTTTCCTTCATCGCCTCAAAGGAGGTGTCGGTGGCGGCTTCGGTCACACCGATCAGGAAACCGGTGTCTTCCTGCGGGAAAAAGCCCTTCGGCACGATCATGTAGAGGTAGACGGTGCCGCCAAGCGTCGCCAGCGTCACCAACAGCATCATCGCCTTGCGCGCCAGCACCTTGTCCAGCGACCATTCATAGGCACGGAGCCAGGCATCGAACATCCGCTCGAAGATGCGCAGCACGATGAACGGCTTCTTGCTGTCGTCGTGCTCCTTGAGCACGCGCGCGCACAGCATCGGCGTCAGCGTCAGCGAAACGAATCCGGACACCACGATGGCGACCGAAATGGTGACGGCGAACTCGCGGAACACGCGGCCGACGATGCCGCCCATCAGCAGAACCGGGATGAACACGGCGATCAGGGAGAAGGTGATCGAGATGATGGTGAATCCGATCTCGCGCGCGCCCTTCAGCGCGGCCTCATACGGCTTCATGCCATGCTCGATGTGCCGGACGATATTCTCCAGCATGACGATGGCGTCGTCGACCACGAAGCCGACCGACAGCGTCAGCGCCAGCAGCGTCATGTTGTTGATGGAATAGTCGAGCGCGTACATCACCGCGAAAGTGCCGCACAGGGAAATCGGTACCGCCAGCGCGGGAATCATCGTCGCAGAGACTTTGCGCAGGAACAGGAAGATCACCATGATGACGAGCGCAATCGCGATCATCAGGGTTTCCTCGACGTCGGCAACCGCCTGGCGGATCGAGATGGAGCGATCCATCATCACCTGGATGTTTACCGACGGCGGAATGGCGGCGCGCAAGGCCGGCAGCTTGGCCAGCACGGAATCCACCACCGCCACGGTGTTGGCGTCGGGCTGCTTCTGAATTGCGAGCACGATCGCGCGGTTGCCGTTGAGCCAGGTCGCGATCTTGTCATTCTCGACGCTGTCATAGATGCGCGCGACCTCGTCGAGCTTCACCGGCGAGCCGTTGCGAAAGGCGACGACGATCTTGCTGTAGTCGGCCGCCTTGTCCATCTGGCCGGAGGCCTGCAGCGCTACATCCTGCTTGGGCCCGTTCAGGGTGCCAACCGGCGTCGACGAGTTGGCGCGCGATACCGCGGTACGGATGTCATCGAGGGTGAGCCCGCGGGCGGCGGCGGCTTCCGGATCGGCCTGAACGCGGATGGCGAATTTTTGAGCGCCGTAGATCAGCACCTGTGCCACCCCGGGCAGCTGCGACAGCGCCTGACCGATGGTGATGTCACCGTATTCGTTGACGGCCGACAGCGGCAGCGTCGCCGAACTCAGCGAGACGAACAGCACCGGGAAGTCGGCCGGGTTCACCTTGCGGAAGCTCGGCGGAATCGTCATTTCGATCGGCAACCGCCGTTGCGCGATCGTCAGCGCCGTCTGCACGTCGAGCGCGGCCGCATCGATATTGCGGTTGAGATCGAACTGAATGGTGATGGTCGTCGTACCCTGCGACGAGCTCGACGACATCGAGGAGATGCCGGCGATGGTCGAGAGCTGGCGCTCGATGATGCCGGCGACCGAAGCGGCCATCGTGTCGGCGCTGGCGCCCGGCAGCGTCGCGGTCACGGCGATGGTCGGGAAGTCGACCCTCGGCAATGCCGACACCGGCAGCAGGCGGAACCCGAACACACCAAACGCAATGATCGTCGCCGTGATCAGCGTCGTCATGACCGGCCGGCGGATACAGAGTTCGGAAAGCGTCATCGGTTACGCTCCGGCCTTCCTGGCGCGGGATTCGACGCGCGTACCGTCCGACAGCAGCAATTGTCCGTCGGTAACGACGCTCTCATCGCCCGACAATCCCTCTGAAATCACCGAATAACCCTGGACCGTGCGGTCGACCTTCACCGGCGTAACCTTGGCGGCGCCGTCCTTGACCACAAACACGAAATTGCCGCTCTGGCTGCGTTGAACCGCCACGGTTGGCACGACGACCGCGTTTTCGGTGCGGATGGTGAGCTTCGTCGCCACCAGCGTACCCGGCCACAGCGTCTCGTTGCCGTTGTCCATGACACCGCGGACGGTGATCATGCCGGTTGTGGCGTCGACCGTGTTTTCGACCATCGCCACTTTGCCCACTTCCGAATTCGACCGGCCCGGAATGGTCGCCGCTACTTTGGCGCCGTCCTTCGCCATGGACTCGCGCAAATCGACCAGCACGCGCTGCGGGACCGGGAAAGTCACGTAGACCGGCGCCATCTGGTTGATCACCGCGAGCGGCTGTGTGTCGGCGGGGCGCACGAAGTTGCCGACCTTCACATTGGCCGCGCTGATGCGCCCGGCGAACGGCGCCTTGATCAGAGTGTAGCTCTTCTGAACCTTGTAATTATCGAGCAAGGCCTGATCGGCCTTGATGGTCGCGTTCAGCGTGTCGGACTGGGTCTTGGCATTGTCGACATTGACCTGGGTAGTGGCGCCCTTGCCGACGAGATCGGTGTAGCGGCGCAGATCGCGCAGCGCGCCTTCGAGCTGCGCCTGATCCTTGGCGAGCGTGCCCTCGGCCTGTTCGATCTGGGCATCGATCTGGCGCGAGTCGAGCGTGAACAGCAGGTCGCCCTCATTGACCTTGGCGCCGTCCTCGAAATGCACGGCGACGATCGTTGTTTCCAGCCGCGACTTCAGTGCGACGCTGGAGATCGGCGTCACCATTCCGATCGCGTCGACTTCGACGGGAACCGGCTTGCGCTCGGCTTTAGCCAGTTCCACCGAAACGGTGCGGGGACGTTGCGGCGCCTGGGCGCTGGCGTTGCCGCCCATCCAGTACGACCTGCTGAAAAAGGCGCCTGCCGCGACGATGCCGAGCGCGCCGGCAATGATAATCCAGTTTCGTTTTTTCATCGTTGTTACGTCCCTGCCGGTTGATAACACCCGGGACGCCTATTCCTGCCCTTGACGGGTGGTTTTATGCCTTATTTGTAAACGGTTACCACAGGCAGCCGACCGATGGTATGCCACTATCGGCAAATTCTGGGTTACAGGCCGGGTCTTTTTCATGCGTATAGCTACGTGGAACGTTAACTCGATCCGACAACGGCTCGAAAACCTCATGACCTGGCTGAAGGAGTGCTCGCCGGACATTGTCTGTTTGCAGGAGACCAAGTGCACGGACGACGCTTTTCCCCGCCTCGAGATCGAATCGCTGGGCTACAACGTCGCCTTTCACGGCCAGAAGACTTTCAACGGCGTGGCGCTGCTGTCGAAACTGCCGTTCGACGAGACCAAATCGGGCCTCGCCGGCGACGACGAAGACGCCCATGCCCGGTTCATCGAGGGCGTGGTCACGCTGAAGCGCGGGGTGATGCGGGTGGCCTGCCTGTATCTGCCCAATGGCAATCCGGCGCCCGGCGACAAATACACCTACAAGCTCAAATGGATGTCCCGCCTTCTTGAGTATTCGCGGGAGCGGCTGAAGGCCGAGGAGCCGCTGGTTCTGGCCGGCGATTTCAACGTCATCCCGGCGGCTGGCGACGTCTACAACCCCGCCGCCTGGGTCGACGACGCCCTGTTTCGCCCGGCCACCCGCGAGGCCTTCCAGGCCCTGCTCGGCCTTGGGCTAACCGACGCGCTGCGCGCGGTCAGCGATGCGCCGGGGCAGTACACGTTTTGGGATTACCAGGCCGGGGCCTGGCAGAAGAATTGGGGGCTGCGAATCGACCACCTGCTGATGTCGCCGCAGGCCAGCGACCGCCTGGTCGATGTCGGCATCGACAGCTATGTGCGGGCTTGGGAAAAGCCGTCCGACCACGTGCCGGTCTGGGCGGATCTCGATCTGGAGACGGCGTAACGCCAGCGGGCTTTAGTCAAGCCTGCCCCAGCGTCAGTTGGAGCGGCCCTTGACCCAGTGCTCGAGCATCTGCAGCGCCATGGCGCGGTCGGTCTCCGACGCCTTGGCAATCGCCCGGTTGTAGCTTTCCTTGATCCAGGCTTCGTCGGTTCCTGCGCTGTCGCGCGCCAAGGTCAGCCACATCAGGCCGCGGGCGCGCTGCGCCGGCATCTGATCGCCGTTGAACAGCATCTGCCCGAGCAGCGCCTGTGCCTGGTACTGGCCCTTCTGCGCGGCCAAACCGAGCCAGCGGATGCCCTGGCGGAAGCTCTCCGGCGAATTGTCGGTGCTCTTGAAATACAGCCGCGCCAGATCGTACTGCGCGTCCGCATTGCCGAAATAGGACGCGGCATAGGAGAACATCTCCCGAGCCCGCTCCGGATCGGATTTCACCTTCGAGTTCGGGATGCCGCTGAGATAGTAGCGGCCGAGCGCGACGAAGGCGTTGGCAACGATACCCGCCTGCGGCGCCGACGGGCTGTCCTCGGCGTGCTGGTTGGCGATCTTGCTGAAATATTCGAAGGCACGCAGTTCGTCCTGCGCGACGCCATCACCGTCGGCATACATCCGCCCGAGCTTCCACTGCGCCACGGGATGGCCGCCCTCGGCCGCATAGGTCAGCGCGGTCAGCGACGACGACGTCGGGCTGGCGGCAGCAGGCGTCGCCGCCATCGGCACGTTGGCGGGCGGAACCGGCTTGTTCGAGGGAGCGGCAGCCATAGGCTGAGTAGACATGGGCTGAGTAGACATGGGCTGGGGCTGGGTCGAAACGACACCCAGCGGCGCACCCGGCTTGACCGGGGAATTGACGGGCGAACCGTCGAATCCGAACGCGGGAGCCAGCGGGAGGGCCCCCAGAGCGAACGCGAGTATGATACGCCTAGATGTCCGCATAGCACTGTTTCTCGTGTGCGCCACCTGGGTGGGTAACCGCCCCATCCACCGCCGGCCCAACCTGCTGGGCATACTTCCACAGCGCACCCGACGTGTGGTTGGTCGCGCGCGGGGCCCACTTGGTTTTGCGTTGTGCCAGTTCGGCGTCGGTCAATTTTACGTTAAGGGTACCGGCCTCGGCGTCGATCTCGATGATGTCGCCGTCCTGCAACAGTCCGATCGGCCCGCCAATGGCCGCTTCCGGCCCGACATGGCCGATGCAAAAGCCGCGGGTGGCGCCCGAGAACCGGCCGTCGGTGATGAGCGCGACCTTGCCGCCCATGCCCTGCCCGGTCAGCGCCGCCGTCGTGGAAAGCATTTCCCGCATGCCGGGACCGCCGCGCGGGCCCTCATAGCGGATGACGATGACCTCGCCTTCTTTGTAGGTGCGCTTCTGGACGGACTCGAAGGCGTCCTCTTCGCGGTCGAAGCAGCGAGCCGGCCCCGTAAA
Source organism: Bradyrhizobium sp. (assembly GCA_021732175.1). Classification (GTDB taxonomy): domain Bacteria; phylum Pseudomonadota; class Alphaproteobacteria; order Rhizobiales; family Xanthobacteraceae; genus Bradyrhizobium. Next base: position 8,710 of record JAKFVP010000643.1, on the reverse strand, counting down.
TTTCAACTTCGACATGCCCGCGACTTTCACGATCGCACCTTCTGGAGCGAGGTTTCCCTTCAAGCCCACCACGCCTCCCGTGACGGTGATCGGCTTGTCCGCTGGCCGCACGACATCCTGGTGCGGATTCCATTTCACGCTCTTCAGATTTTCGGAGATCGTCCGGCCAGTGACGGTCATGCAATCACCGTGCAGATGGCCATTATCGAGCAACGTCTTCATCAGAAGCGGAATGCCACCAACCTCAAACATGTCTTTGGCAACATAACGGCCGCCCGGCTTCAAATCCGCGACATACGGTGTTTTTTTGAAGATTTCGGCGACGTCGAACAAATTGAATTTTATGCCGCACTCATTGGCAATCGCCGGTAAATGCAGTGCGGCATTGGTCGATCCGCCGGAGGCTGCGACCACGGCGGCAGCGTTTTCCAGGGACTTGCGGGTGACAATGTCGCGCGGACGGAGGTTTAGCGCGATCAGTTCAACCACTTTCTCGCCGGCCGCCGCGCAAAAGGCGTCGCGGATCTCGTAAGGCGCCGGAGCCCCGGCAGAATACGGGAGTGCAAGGCCGATCGCTTCCGAGACCGTCGCCATCGTATTGGCGGTAAATTGCGCGCCGCATGCGCCCGCTGACGGGCATGCCACGCGCTCGATTTCGTCGAGGTCTTCGTCGGACATCTCGCCGACGGAATGTTTTCCTACAGCCTCGAACATGTCCTGCACGGTAACGGGCTGACCACGGAAGCTGCCGGGCAGGATCGAGCCGCCATAGATGAAGATCGAGGGCACGTTCAACCGGACCATCGCCATCATCATGGCCGGCAAGGACTTGTCGCAGCCGGCGAGCCCCACCAAAGCGTCGTAGGCGTGGCCGCGCATGGTCAGTTCGACCGAATCGGCAATGCATTCGCGCGACGGCAGCGAAGAGCGCATGCCGTCATGGCCCATGGCGATGCCGTCGGTCACCGTGATGGTGCAGAATTCGCGCGGGGTGCCGCCGCCGGCCGCGACGCCCTTCTTGACCGCCTGGGCTTGGCGCATCAGCGAGATATTGCAAGGCGCGGCTTCATTCCAGCAGGACGCCACGCCCACAAAGGGCTGGTGAATCTGCTGGGTGGTCAGCCCCATGGCATAGAGGTAGGAACGGTGCGGCGCGCGCTCGGGTCCTTCCGTCACGTGACGGCTGGGCAACCTGCTCTTGATGTTCGTCCTGGCGTCCATCGCGCGGTCCGCTCCACTTGCGAGCCCAATCTGGCGTCTGGGGAACAACTCCCGTCACCCGCCATGGGTGCTGTGGATTTCTAGGGATATGATTTCACGACGGGGTGTGGCTAAAAAGCGGCGGTTAGTTCGACCGGCCCGGTTTCCACTCAAATGTTAACCATCTGTTGCCGCCGCGACACAATCGTTGCCATGGCGCAACCATAAAGCCACGAAAAAGCCTCCTTCCTTTCCGCTAGGTTTCGCCTGTCACAACTGGCAATTGATCGATGGCGTTCAGGCCCGGCCGCCTGCGCCAGCTGATCTGCGACTCCGGCACAGCCAACTTCAGCCGAGGCCAGCGAGCGAACAGCGCTTTCAGCGCACACTTGCCCTCGATGCGCGCGAGCTGATGGCCGAGGCAGAAATGAATGCCGGTGCCGAAGGCCACGTGACGGTTGGGCCGGCGCCCAAGATCGAGCCGCTCGGGATGTGGATTGGCTGCCGGATCCATGTTGGCCGCCGCCAGCATCGCCATGATGCGCTCGCCGCGTTTCACTATGACACCATCAAGCTCGACGTCGCGGCGCACGTGGCGCGGCTTCGTGAACTGTACCGGCGACAGGAAGCGCAAAAATTCCTCGACGGCGAGATCGGCGCGGCTCCAGTCCTCCTGCAGCCAGTCGCGCAGCGAAGGGTTTTTCAAGAGCTCATGCACGGCGCCGCTGATGGGGTGCGTTGTGGTCTCATGACCGGCGAACAGCAGCAGGAACACCATCGAGACGATCTCGTCGCCGCTGATCCGCCCGCCCTCGCGTTCGACCCGCACGATCTCGGCGATCAGCCCCTCACCGCCGCGCCGGCGCACCGTTTCCAGATGGCCTGTGATGTACCGTTTCATCGCAATCGCGCTCGGGATCATCGCGAGAAATCCCATCGCACTGGTGAAGCGGGAGAAGCGCGCGGCGAGCGCGGAGAATTTCGGGCGGTCGGCGGCCGGCAATCCCAAGAGTTCGCAGATGACGAGCAGCGGCAGTTGTCGCGCAAAGCGCTGAATGAGATCGGCGGGGCTGCCGTCGGCAAACAACTGATCTGCGAGCTGCGCCGCGGTGGCCGCAATGTGCGGCTCCATGCCGAGCACGGCGCGGCGGCGGAAGGCTTCGTCGACGATGTCGCGCAAGCGCTTGTGATCAGGCTCGTCCATCGCGAGCATGCTGGTGGCAAAAGTCCTGACGATGCCGGGCATCCACCAGCGCATGCCCGCCACCTCACCGTCTTCCTTGCGCATGGTGAAGGTCACGCTGTCCTTCAGGACGCGGTCGGCAAGCGCCTGCGTGGTGGTGGCCCAGACCCGGCCGATGATGGGAAAGCTGACCTCGACGACAGGGCCTTCGCTGCGGAGCTTCTCCAGTGCGGCAGCGGGATTACGAAAGTAGTCCTGGCTGGTGAAGTCCACGCGCGACGTCATGGGCCATGCCTCTGTGCAGTTCGCCAGCGATATGCGCGAGCCATTGCGGCAATTCCAGAGGGGCGGCTCGCGCGGCCGGAAGAAGAGCCATGCAAAAGCGCCACTGCCCCCGCTTGTCATCAACCGCGAAAGCGGGTGATCCAGTACGCCGAGGCCCATCAGTTCAGTAACAACCGTCTCTTGAATACTGGATCGCCCGGTCAAGCCGGGTGATGAAAACCACGTATATCGAAAGAGATGCGCACTCATGCGCGCCCGCTTTCTCCTGGGTAGATGGCTGCGATCTCGACATTTCATCGGCTTGGGTCCGAACCCGGCGCCGCCGGCCATCACCAATAGCAACGACGAATTTTTCAATAATGAAAGCCGAGATGATGTCCCCCGAAGACAAACAAGTCCTCAAGCGCACTTGGGCCATGGTTGCCCCGATCAGCGATGCCGCCGCCGGCCTGTTCTACGACCGGCTTTTTACACTCGATCCCTCCTTGCAACGCCTGTTCGCCAGCGCAGACATGAATGAGCAGCGCCGCAAGCTGATGCAGGCGATCGCCGCCGTCATCAATGGTGTCGATCATCTCGATGCCCTGGTACCGACGCTGGAAAATCTCGGCCGCAATCACGCGCGCTATGGCGTGACGGATCGCCACTACGAGACGGTCGGCGCCGCCCTGCTCTGGACATTGGAGCACGGTTTGAAGGACGCATGGACCCCGGCGGCGCAGTCGGCATGGACGGCGGCCTACACGACCGTGGCAACGGTGATGCGCGGTGCGACCGCGGCGCAAGCAGCCGAACCTGCCACCTGACAATGCTGCGTCCGCCGTACCCGCGCGGCGGACGTCACCCCCTATCGGGCAATTTCACCTTACGGTTTGCCTGTCAGATTCTGCCGCATTTTGTCGGCGACATAGACCACGAAGATGGCGGCGAACGAGAGCGCGAAAAAACCGGCGGTCCACAGAAGCGCATTCCCAGCATTCGTCATGTCTTGCTCCCTTGCATCCGGGACGGATGCACGGGAAGGATCGGCGAAAGCGGCGCAGCGAATTTGCGGCAGATCAATTTGTGCAGTGCATTTTCGCAGCCGCAGCGGTCAAGCCGGTTTGTCCGCCTTGACCCGCCGGTAGCGGAAATCGCAATGCGAGGCGCCCTGCATGATGGTCTGCGTGCGCTTCAACGTGACGTCGCCGCCAAATCCGTCGGCGACGGCGAAGTCGGCGGTGCAGACCAGAAGGAAACCGAGCTCGGGCTCGCCCAGCGCCTTGTAGAACTCGGCGTAGCGGCAGCGCGTCACGTCAAGCGCAAAGGCATCCTGCGACTGCTCGCCGACGGTGTAGTCGAGGGCGCCGTCCTGCGCGTAAGTCCTGAATGCGGAGGCGACGGCCTTGCCGAGGTCCTGCTCGTTCTTGTTCTTCCAGAATTCCTCGCCAAAGCCGCGATAAAGGTCGCCAAGCGCACGGCGCACCAGATGGTTCGCCTTCTCCTCGCCGAGCTCGGCCTGCAGGGCCTTCACCAGGGGAACGAGGATTTGCGCCTGTATCTTGGCTTGTTCGATGACGGAGACGGCCACGTTCGACCTCGCGCTCTGTTTTCTCCAGTATAGCGCGGGCAAGTGTCATGCGCAGCCGGTGCACGGCCGGGCGGATGATGCGCCCGGCCGCACCGTTCGGAACCGTTATTGCGCGTTACTCTTGGTCCGTTGCTTGGCGGCCTGCGGCGCTTTCGGCGCATAGGCGTACGCCCCGGCGGGATTGCTGCCGGCCTTGTTGGCAAGCCAGGGATCGCGGAAGCAATCGCCGCCGATGCCGGCCGAGGCCGCCTGGCACTGCTCCATCGAGGCATAGCCGCAGCCGGTCATGTGACCGGTGACGTCCTGCCGGCAAAACTCACCGGCTGCAGCGCTGCCGGTGGACAGCGCGCCAAAAATGACCGCGGCGGCAATGGCCGTCGCCAGCGCGCCGAGTCGCAAGAACAAGTTCATCGTCTTCACTCCGAAGTTCTCAGTCGCCCTGCCCGTCGCGCAGATGTGGCGCGCACGCAGATCGCGCAACGGCGTTCAAGCGCTGTTGATCTGATGACAATCATATGAAGGTAAGATCGGGGAATACGCAGCAGGAAAATGCGTGAAGGCCGCCAGGGAAGAAAAGAATGTCTACTACGCAGAAGTGATCGTCGGGCGCTGCATGACAAGTATTCGCGTTCGCCTGGGCTCGCCTGCGCTACTCGAATCCGGCGCGGCGCACCGTGACGCGGCAGAGGCCGTCGCAGCCGATTTTTTTCGCGGCGCCGAGCGAGAAGTCCAGCACTCTGCCTTGAGCATACGGCCCGCGGTCCTGCACGGGACAATCGATCCTCTTGCCGTTCTCGAGATTGGTGACGACGAAGATGGTGCCGAACGCCTCGGTACGATGCGCGCAGGAGACTTCGTGGGGCTTGAAGCGCTTGCCGCGCGCGTCCCATTTGTCTTCCCAGTAGACGGAGGCTTCCTCGTTGTCGGCCGGCGGGCGCGCGACGCGGCCCATCCACATCTGCTGGAAGGTCTGCGCTTCAGCCGGCAGCGCGCCCAGTATGAGCGCACATGCGGCCAGCCTTGCCCGCAAGCGAGTGTTTGCCACGACCCCTTCCCTCGTGTCCGTTTCGGACTACGGGCCGGTTATGGTAAATGCGCGGGTTACAAATTGGGCCGTGGAACGACTGAATTGGGGCAAAAAGGTTAATGCCCAGCCCTGCCATGAGAGACGTTGAATGAAGATTGCGATCGTTGTTGCCGCCGTTCTGGTTGCCGCCTGGGCGGCCATCCTCGCCATCCGGCCGGATCTCGTGCGGCCCGCATTGGCCGTGAAATCCGACATCTACGGCTTTGCACCGGGCATGACATCTGAGGAAGCCAACAAGCTCATCACGCAGCGCAAGTACCGCTGCAGGCAGGTGCAGGCTTCCCTCGACTGTAATATCGACGGTATCAGGGTTTCAATCGCGCTCGATGGCGCTGACGACAGGCGTAGCGTCCGGCGCATCACGGCAGAGCTTGGTTCCGACCGCAGTCCGGAGGACACGGTGCGCGCGCTCTCGGAACAGTACAATGCCCGGGCGTCGAAGGGTCCGAACGGAAATTGGGTGTGGCCGATCGGCTCCCGCCTCAAGCTCAGCTATGACGGCGCCGCCGTGACGCTGTTCGATGAGCAGGCGGGCACCCCTCGCCGCCCGTAGGAGACGCTAGTCCACCTTCACATTGGCGGCCTTGATGATCGGCCACCATTTGGCGATTTCCGCCTTCTGCCACTCGCCGAGCGCTTCCGGCGTCAGCCTGTCCTTGGGCGGCATCTGCAAGCCGAGGTTTTCAAACTGCTTGCGCACGGCAGGATCGTTCATCGCCTCCACCGCCGACGCATTGAGTTTGGCGATGACATCCTTCGGCGTGCCCTTGGGCACCCACATGCCCGACCACAGCGTCATGTGGAAGCCTGGAAGGCCCGCTTCATCGGTGGTCGGGATATCCGGCGCGGACTCCACGCGCTTGCTGTCGACGATGGCATAGGCGCGGATATTGCCGCCGCGCACCTGCTGGATCGAGTTGGAGGTCTGGTCGACGATGAGATCGATCTGTCCCGCGACAAGGTCGTTCATCGCCGGGCCCGTGCCGCGGTACGGCACATATTGCAGCTTGATGCCGGTGGCGGCTTCAAACGCGAGGCCCGCGACATGGCTGCCGGAGCCGGCACCCGCGGTGCCGGCGGCGGCCGGCTGCGGCTTGGCCTTCAGCCAGTCCAGCAACTCCTTCAGCGTCTTGGCGGGCACTGCATTCTTGCTGACGATGATCATGGGATTGCTCGGCAGCAGCACCACGGGATCGAGGTCGCCGACGAGGTCGTAGCCGAGCTTGTAGATCGCGCCGTTGGCGACGTGGGTGCCGAGATGACCGAACGAGATGGTGTAACCGTCGGCCGGCGATTTTGCCGCGCGGCCGACGCCGATCGAGCCCGCGGCGCCCGTGACATTCTCAACCAGTACGGCTTCGCCGAGCGTGTTCTTCATATGCTCGGCGAGAATGCGCGCCATCGCATCGGACGGACCGCCCGCGGCGAACGGCACGATGATCGTGATGGGGCGCGAGGGGAAGTTCTGCGCCGCGGCGGGACCGAACAGAGCAAGCGATGCAATCAGACCGAAGAGTAATTTCCGCATCGCTCGCTTCCCTTGCTGTTCGCCCCGCCGGCTAGAACTGCGAAAAGTCGATCGGCTTGTGGCGATCGAGCGTGCGCTCTACCTTCGGCAGCGGATATTTAAGCCCTGTCGCGCAATTAAACAGCATCACCCGGTCGGTCTTGGCAACACGACCTTCGGCCAGACTCTGCTGGTAGGCGGCGTAGGTCGCGGCGCCCTCCGGGCACAGCAACAGCCCCTCCTCACGCGCCACTTCGTTGAGCGCAGCAGAAATCTTCTCGTCAGGCACTGCGATGGCAAATCCCTTGCTCTCGCGCACGGCGCGGAGAATGAGAAAATCCCCGATCGCCTGCGGCACGCGGATCCCGGCCGCCACGGTGTGAGCGTCCTCCCAGCGGGTCGCATGCTCGACGCCTGCTTCAAAAGCACGCACCATCGGCGCGCAGCCCGACGCCTGCACCGCGACCATGCGCGGGCGCTTCCTGCCGATGAAGCCGATGGCCTCCAGTTCCGCAAAGGCCTTCCACATGCCGATCAGGCCGGTACCGCCGCCGGTGGGATAGAAGATCACATCGGGCACGTCCCATCCGAGCTGCTCGGCGAGCTCCAGGCCCATCGTCTTCTTGCCCTCGATCCGGTACGGCTCCTTCAGGGTCGACGTGTCGAACCAGCTGACTTTCGTTTTGCCCTCGCCGACGATCTTGCCGCAATCGTCGATCAGCCCGTTGACGCGGTAGACGGTCGCGCCCTGCAGCTCGATCTCGCTGACATTCACCTCCGGCGTATCGGCGGGACAGAAGATCGTGGTCTGGATGCCGCAGGCCGTGGCATAGGCGGCGAGTGCGGCACCCGCATTGCCGTTGGTCGGCATCGCCATATGCTTGATGCCGAGCGCCTTGCCCATCGACACCGCCATGACGAGGCCGCGCGCCTTGAACGAGCCGGTCGGCAGGCGGCCTTCATCCTTCACGATGATCTCGCCGCCGCCGAGCTTCTTGCCGAGCTTGGGCAGGCGGATCAGCGGCGTCATGACTTCGCCGAGGCTGACGATGTCGGCGCATTTGCGCACCGGCAGCAGCTCGCGATAGCGCCACATGTCGGCGGGGCGTTGGCCAAGCGCCTCCTTGGTCAGCGCCTTCTTCACGCCCGCGAGGTCATAGCGCACCAGCAGCGGTTTTCCCGCCTTGGAGAGATTGTGCACCTGGTCGGCGGGGTAATGGTCGCCCTCCATCGCGCATTCGAGATGGGTCACGAACGTCGGACGTTCGGTGATGAGGTTGTCGTTGTCTTTCACGATTTTTCTTTCTTGTTCGTCCTCTCAGCCGTCATTGCGAGCGAAGCAATCCAGCTTTCTTTGTCGCAACAAGTAAGCTGGATTGCTTCGTCGCTGCGCTCCTCGCAATGACGGATAGGCTAGATATTCAACACCCGCCCGTAGGCGTCGAGCACGGCTTCCTTCATCATCTCCGAGAGCGTCGGATGCGGGAAGACGGTGTGCATCAGCTCTTCCTCTGTGGTCTCCAGGTTCATCGCGACGACATAGCCCTGGATCAGCTCGGTCACTTCAGCGCCGATCATATGCGCGCCGAGCAGCTGGCCGGTCTTCTTGTCGAAGATGACCTTGACCAGGCCCTGGTCCTCGCCGAGCGCGATCGCCTTGCCGTTGCCGACGAAAGGGAAGCGGCCGACGCGGATTTCGCGGCCGCCCTCTTTCGCCCTGGCCTCGGTCAGGCCGACGGAAGCGACTTGCGGGTGGCAATAGGTGCAGCCGGGGATCAGGTTCTTGTCCATCGCATGCGGATGCAGGCCCTTGATGCTCTCGACGCAGATCACGCCCTCATGCTCGGCCTTGTGCGCGAGCATCGGGGGGCCGGCGAC
>JAKFVP010000550.1 GCA_021732175.1 Bradyrhizobium sp. | reverse complement strand
GAGCGAGGCCTTGTCGCGCGAGATCAGCTTGCGGCGATCGTCATTGTAGGCATCCGATAGCAGCGTCGCGATCGGGATGTCGCTGAACTTCGGATCGCCATAGAATTTTTCGCGGTCGGCGAAGGCGAGCTTGGCAGCCTCGACCTGCAAATGGATGAAGTCAGGGCCGACGGGATCGAGACCATCGAGATCGAAGCCCTTGAGCAGCGCCAACTGCTGCAAGGTCACCGGGCCCTGGCTCCAGACGCCGGCCTTGCAGACGGTGTAGCGGCCGTAGTCATAGGTCAGCGGCGCTTCGACCGTCGGTTGCCAGCGCGCCATGTCGTCGGCGGAAAGCACGCCGCGATGCGGCGAGCCGGAGACGTCCATCACTTCCTGGGTGCGGCAGAATTTGTCGATGGCTTCAGCCACAAAGCCCTTCGACCACGCCTTTCGCGCGGCCTCGATCTGCGCGACGCGATCGCCGCCGACGCTCTCGGCTTCCTTCAGGATACGCGCATAGGTCTCGGCGAGCGTTTTGTTGGTGAAGATCGTACCGGGCACCGGCACTTTGCCGTCAGGCAGATAGACCGCCGCCGATGTCGGCCAATGCTTGCGGAACAAATTCTCGACGGTATGGATGGTAGCGGAAGCGCGCTCGACCAGCGGATAGCCGTTGGCGGCATAGGAAATCGCGGGCTCCAGCACGTCGCGCAGCTTCATTGTGCCGTAGTCGCGCAGCAGCATCATCCAGGATTCGAACGTGCCGGGCACGCAGGCCGCGAGCAGGCCGGTGCCGGGCACCATGTCGAGGCCTTCGCTGCGGTAATGCGCGATCGTCGCCTTGGCCGGCGCCGGACCCTGGCCGCAGATCACCTCGGTTTTGCCGCGCTTCACGTCGTGCACGATGATTGGTACGTCGCCGCCGGGACCGTTGAGATGCGGCTCGACCACCTGCAAGGTGAAGGCGGTGGCGACACCGGCGTCGAAGGCGTTGCCGCCTTTCTCAAGGGTCGCCATCCCGACCGCGGTCGCGATCCAGTGCGTCGATGTCACGACGCCGAACGTGCCCTCGATCTCGGGCCGGGTCGTGAACGGATCAGGATTGATATTGCCCATGCGAATTCACCGCTTTGTTCTTGGCCGGATCGGCGCAGGTAATTGAGCACAGGCGGGGCGGGCTGCCAACTGGCATGCCACCAATCCTCCCAGGTCGTGATCAGGCCGGCGCCGGGGCGGTATTGACGGCGTGGCAGGCGACGCCGTCGATCAATTGCGGGGCCTCGCGCCGGCAGAGGTCGAAGGCGAGGGGGCAGCGCGGGTTGAAGGCGCAGCCCGGCGGCGGATCGATCGGATTGGGGATTTCGCCCTTCACGGGGATGCGCTGGCGGCCTGACATCGCAAGATCCGGAACCGCGCCGAGCAGCATCTTGGTGTAGGGCATGCGGGGCGCCGCGAACATCTGGCGGCCGTCGGCGATTTCGACAATGCGGCCGAGATACATCACGCCGATGCGGGTCGCCATGTGGCGGACCACGGCGAGATTGTGGCTGATGAAAAGATAGGTCAGCCCGAACTTGTCCTGCAGGTCACGCATCAGATTGAGAATCTGCGCCTGCACGGAAACGTCGAGCGCCGAGGTCGGCTCATCGCAGACGATGAACTCGGCATTGGAGGCAAGCGCGCGGGCAATGGCGATGCGCTGGCGCTGGCCACCGGAAAACTCGTGCGGATATTTCAGGCCGTCGTCGGGATGCAGGCCGACAAGGCCCAGCAATTCGCCGACGCGCGCGCGGATGTCGCGCTCGCCCTGGATCAGGTCGAAGGCGCGGATCGGCTCGGAGACGATGGCATCGACCCGGAAGCGCGGATTGAGGCTGGCATAGGGATCCTGGAAGATCATCTGGATGCGGCGGCGCAGTTTTTGGCGCGCCTGTGCCTGCTTCGGGTCGGCCATCGACACGCCGTCGATCACGACCTCGCCGGAACTCGGCGGCAAAAGGCCCACCACCATGCGCGCCACGGTCGTTTTGCCCGAGCCGGACTCCCCGACCAGCGCAAAGGTCTCGCCGCGCTTGATGTCGAAGGTGACGCCGTCGACCGCTTTCAGGAATTCCAGTTCGCCGCCTTCCAGCACACGGTTGAGCCATGGCTTCGAGACGTCGAAGGCGCGGCGCAGGTTTTTGACGTCGACATAGCTCATGCCGCGCTGTCCTTCGCCGAGGCGTCGAAGAGATGGCAGGCGACCGATTGAGCGCCGTGCCGGATCGGCTCGGGCCGCTCGATACGGCAGCGATCGAACGCAAAGCCGCAACGCGGGTTGAAGGAGCAGCCCGGCGGAATGGCCGAGAGGCGCGGCATCGAGCCCGGAATTTGCACCAGCCGCTTGTCATCGCCCGCGAGCGTCGGGATCGCGCCCATCAGGCCCTTGGCGTAGGGATGCAGGGGATTGCGCACGACGTCTCCCACCGGGCCGATCTCGGCGATGCGCCCGGAATACATCACGGCGACGCGGTCCGAAGTTTCGGCGATCACCCCCATGTCGTGGGTGACCAACATGACGGCGGTGCCGTGGTCGCGGCCGAGCCGCTTGATCAGCGAGATGATCTGTGCCTGCACGGATACGTCGAGCGCGGTGGTCGGCTCGTCCGCAATGATCAGCTCCGGCTCGGCGCAGATCGCGAGCGCAATGACCACGCGCTGACGCATGCCGCCGGAGAATTCATGCGGATAGGCATCGATGCGCTTTTCGGGGGCGGGGATACCGACCTCGGCCAAGAGGTCGATGGCGCGTTTGCGGGCGGCCTGCTCTGAGAGATTCAGATGCGTGCGGATGGTCTCGACGATCTGCTCGCCGACCCGGTAGAGCGGATTGAGGCTGGTCAGCGGATCCTGGAAGATCATGCCGATGCGCTTGCCGCGGATGCGGCGCATGTCCTCCGGCGGCAGATTGTCGATTCGCATGCCCGACAGCAGGATTTCGCCACCGGAGATGCGGCCCGGAGGATCGATCAGCCCGATTGCGGCCAAGCCCGTGACGGATTTGCCGGCGCCGGATTCGCCGACCACCCCCAACACCTCGCCCTTGGCGATGTCGAAGGAGACGCCGTCGATGGCGCGCAGCGTGCCGCGGCGGGTGACGAACTCCACCCGCAGATTGCGTACGGAAAGGACTGGAACGGTCATCGCAGTTTCGGGTTCAGTGCGTCGCGCAGCCAGTCGCCGAGCAAGTTGATGGAAAGGATCAGGCCGGCGAGCGCGATGCCGGGGAAGGCGACGATCCACCACTCGCCGGCGAACAGATAGTTGTTGCCGATGCGGATCAGTGTGCCCAGCGACGGCATGGTCTCGGGCATCCCGGCGCCGAGGAACGACAGCGTCGCCTCGGTGAGGATCGCAAGCGCGAGGTTGATGGTCGCAATGACCAGCACCGGCCCCATCGCGTTGGGCAGCACATGGCGCAGCATGATTTTGGGCGCCGGCAGCCCGATCAACTGCGCGGCCGCGACATAGTCCTTGCTCTTCTCGACCATCACCGAGCCGCGCACGGTGCGGGCATATTGCACCCAGGAACTCAGGCCGATCGCAAGGACAAGCACCGTGAGCATGCTCATGGGATCGAGCTTGTTGCCGAGGATCGACTTGGCGATGCCGTTGACCATGAGCGCGATCAGGATGGCCGGGAAGGTGAGCTGTACGTCCGCAATGCGCATGATCACGCTGTCCACCGCGCCGCCGACATAGCCTGCGATCAGCCCGAGCGTGATGCCAAGCGTGCCGGCGAACAGCATGCCGAGTACGCCAACGGTCAGCGAAATGCGCAAGCCATAGAGAATGGCGGAAAGCACGTCCCGGCCCTGCTCGTCGGTGCCGAGCAGGAACGGACTCTGGCCGTCAGCCGTCCACAGCGGCGAGATGCGCGAGTTCATCAGTTGCAACTGCGCAGGATCGAACGGGTTCTGCACCGCGAGCACGGAAGCGAAGATCGCGAGCAGGAAGAACAAGGCGGTGATAACGGCCGCTATCATCGTCATTCGCGAACGCGAGAAGGAATAGAAGATGTCGCTGTCAAGCGCACGGCGGAGCCAGCCCGTGCCGCGGCTTGCCTTGGTGGAGGCTTCAGCGGGGCGGGGGACGGCGGCGTCGGTCATGCGCGGCTCCCGCTCAATGCGCGCGGCTGACGGTCGAGCGCAGGCGCGGATCGACGATGGTGTAGAGAATGTCGACCACCAGGTTGATGGTGACGAAGATCAGCGACACCATCAGCAGATAGGCCGCCATGATCGGGATATCCACGCTTTGCACCGCCTGCACGAACATCAGCCCCATGCCGGGCCACTGGAATACGGTCTCGGTGATGATCGCAAATGCAATAACCGAGCCAAATTGCAGGCCCGCCACCGTGATGACGGGAACCAGCGTGTTCTTCAGCGCGTGGCCGAAGTGGATGGCGCGGGTGGTGAGGCCGCGGGCGCGGGCGAAGCGGATGTAGTCGGTGCGCAGCACCTCCAGCATCTCGGCGCGCACCAGCCGCATGATCAGCGTCATCTGGAACAAGCCAAGCGTGATCGCGGGCATGATGATCGCCTTCAGCCCGGAAACGGTGAGAAGCCCCGTGCTCCACCAGCCGATCTTGACGACCTCGCCGCGGCCGAAAGAGGGCAGCCAGCCCAGCGTCACCGCAAACAGGTAGATCAGCAAAATGCCGATCAGGAAGGTCGGCAGCGATATGCCGATCAGCGACACCGCCTGGAAAGTCTTGGCGAGCAACGTCTCGCGCCTGAGCGCTGTGTACACGCCCATCAGGATACCGAACACCATGGCGAGGATGGTGGCGACGGTCGCAAGCTCCAGCGTCGCCGGCATCCGTTCCATCAGCAGGCTCGCGACCGGCTGGCGGAACTGGTAGGAAATGCCGAACTTGAACTGCACGGCATTGGCAAAATAGCGCACGAATTGCACCGGCACGGGATCGTCGAGGCCGAGCGACTTGCGTACCTGCTCCCGCTCGGCGGCCGGCGTATCGATGCCGACGATCTGGTTGACCGGGTCGCCGGCGAAGCGGAACATCGAGAATGCAATGATTCCGACCGCAATCATGACGCCGATGGCCTGAAGGGCGCGGCGAAGAGTGAAAGCGAGCATCTTATTCTTTCACTTTCTCTTCCTTGAAGCGACGTCGCTGTCAGCCCGAAAAAGAAAGGTCCCGGAAGCTTGATGCCCCGGGACCCCTGTTGAAGCCGTTCTAGTCCATCGTTGCCCAGTAGAACATGATCTCGTTGTCGGCGCGCTGCACCAGTTTCACTTTCTTCGATACGCCCCATGCCAGGTTCTGCTGATGCAGGGGAATATAGCCGAAATCCTTCAACGCGATGTCGAACGCTTCCTTGATCATCAGATCGCGCTTGGTCGTATCCGGTTCGACCAATATCTTGGCGGCAAGCTCGTCGACCTTCTTGTTGCAGTAGCCGGACAGATTGGCCTCGCCGCGGGGGACTTTCGGATCATCACGGCAGCCCATGATCTGGTCGAGAACGTTATGCGCATCTGACGTGCCGGGCGTCCAGCCGAGCAGATAGAACGAGGTCTGGTAGCCACCGGGCTTCAGCACCTTGGCGAAATACTGCGCCTTGGGCTGGGCCAGCAGGTTCACCTTGACGCCGATACGGGCCAGCATGCCGACCACCGCCTGGCAGATCGCGGCATCGTTGACATAGCGGTCGTTCGGACAATCCATCGTGACTTCGAAGCCATCGGGATAGCCGGCTTCGGTCAGGAGCTTCTTGGCCGCGTCGGGATCGTATTTCGGCCGAGTGAAGTCGCCGGAGAGCTTGTACAGCAGCGGCGAGATCATCAGGGTCGACGGCGTCGAGAGCCCGCGCATCACGCGCGTCTTGATCAGCTCGACGTCGATCGCCCTGAAGAAGGCTTCGCGAACGCGGACATCCTTGAAGGGATTCTTGCCCTTGACATTCGAGTACAGCAACTCGTCGCGGGCCTGGTCCATGCCGAGGAAGATAGTGCGGATTTCCGGTGCCTTGAGCACCTGCGCATTGGGGCTGGAATCCACCCGAGCAATATCCTGGGTCGGAACCGGCTCGATGACATCAACCTCGCCCGAAAGCAACGCCGCGACGCGCGTGGCATCCGAGGCGATCGGCGTGAAGATGATTTCCTTGATGTTATGCTGCGGCTTTTGCCACCAGTTCGGGTTGACCTTGAACACGGTCTTCACGCCCGGCTGATGGCTCTCGACGGTAAAGGCGCCGGTGCCGTTGGTGTTGAGCGAAGCATAGCTCGGCGTGGTCGCCGCGACCGGAGTCGGCTCCACCACGTTGTTCGCTTCCGCCCATTTCTTGTCCATGATGAACCAGTTATGCCACAGCGCATGAAGGATGGGGTTGGGCGAACTCAGGATGAAGTCGACGGTGTAGTCGTCGACCTTGACGACTTTGGTGTCGGCGGCGATGTAGGCCTGCAGGTTGGAGCCCTTGGCGCGAACGCGGGTGGCGGAAAAAACCACGTCATCGGCGGTGAAGGGATCGCCATTGTGAAACTTGACGCCCTTGCGCAGATGGAAGCGCCAGCGTGTCGGCTCCGGCGTTTCCCAGCTCTCCGCCAGCGCAGGGATGATCTTCAAATCCTTGTCGCGCGCGATCAGGGCATCATAAACATTGCTCAGATGCCCATGCGTGGTGCTTTCGTTCAGCGTGTAGGGATCGAGCGAATTGAGCACGCCCTGGTTGGCGTAGCGGATGGTTTGAGCCGATGCCGGCATGGAGGCAAGGGCGAGGGTTGCGAGAATGGTCGCTGCACGCAAGGCATGACGTACCGACATTTGTTTTTGCTCTCTCAAGGAATACTGCCGATCTGACTTCAGTTCGGCAGCCGATTACCGTCCATGTTGCCAGAGTTGTAGCGCCGCGCAAGCCGGTTTCGCGGGCGAGGCAGGCCCGTTTGCGCGGCACTGCGGCAATGTCTAACTTCGGGCAGAAAACGCGAGCCGCGTGCCATTGAACTTTCGGAGTGCTGGATGCCGGAACTGAAGGCCGACGTTGTCGTATTGGGGGCGGGGATGGTCGGCGTCGGCGCCGCCCTGCACCTGCAGCAGCGCGGGCGCGACGTCATGCTGGTGGACCGGCATAATGCCGCAGGCGAGGAGACGAGCTACGGCAATGCCGGCCTGATCGAGTGCGCCTCGGTCTTTCCCTATATGTTCCCGCGGGATTTCGGCCAGCTCCTCAAATATGCGCTGAACCGGGCGCCGCAGGTGCAATACCGTCTGGTCGATCTGCCTGAATTCCTGCCCTGGCTGCTGCGTTATTACCTGGCGTCGTCGCCCGAGCGCGCGATGCACAGCGCCATGGCCGAGCTGCCGCTGATCCGCCGCAGCCTGATTGAACATGAGGCGCTGATCGCGGAGGCCGGTGTTCCCGACTTGTTGAAGCGGAATGGCTGGCTGAAACTGTTTCGCTCGCAGGCTTCGCTTGGCCAGGCCGCCAGCGAATTCGAACGTGCCAAACAATATGGTGTCACCGGCGACGTCCTCGACGCCAAGGGGATCGCCGCGCTCGAGCCCAATCTCAGCGGCGACTTTGCCGGTGCGGTCTTCCTTCCTGCGCCGGGCTTCGTGCCCGATCCCGGCGGGCTGGCAAAGGCCTATGCCGCGCTGTTCGGCCGCAAAGGAGGCCGCTTCGTCGTCGGCGATGCGCGCACGCTCGAACAGTCCGGCACGCGCTGGCATCTGTCGACGCAGGAAGGCGCCGTCACCGCCCGCGAAGTCGTGGTGGCGCTGGGGCCGTGGTCGGACCTCGTGTTCAAGCCGCTCGGCTATTCCATCCCGCTCAACGTCAAGCGCGGCTATCATCTGCACCTGAAGGCACGTGGCAATGCCGTGCTGAACCGCTGTGTGCTCGACGCCGACCAGGGTTTTGTGCTGGCACCGATGAACCGCGGTATCCGTCTCACCACGCCGGTCGAATTTGCCAATCGCGACGCACCGCCGAATTTCGGGCAAGTCGAAAGGGCGCTCCCCAAGGCCCACCGCTTGTTTCCGCTCGGCGAGGCGGTCGAGGCGCAGCCATGGAAGGGCGCGCGGCCCTGCCTGCCGGACATGTTGCCGGTGATCGGCAGGGCGCCGCGCCATCCCGGGTTATGGTTCGATTTCGGCCACCAGCACCATGGCTTCACCCTGGGACCGGCGACCGGCCGATTGCTGGCGGAAATGATGACAGGGCAGACGCCGTTCGCGGACCCCACGCCCTTTGCCGTGGAACGGTTCGGTTGACCATATCCGATGAAGCCGGCCCTCGGCTGTCCGGACCCCGGGCCGGGCCGCTTGCGTTGCAGCACGGGAAGGCGATACTGCCCGCCAAGGCTGACTCGAAAAGGCTGCCTCGGCTAGGAGCGGATATGAAGGTTAACATCGAGATCGATTGCACGCCGGTCGAGGCGCGCCAGTTCTTCGGCCTGCCGGACGTCGTGCCGATGCAGACGGCCGTCATGGACAAGATGCAGCAGCAGCTGATGTCCAACATCGATAAGGTCTCGCCGGAATCGCTGATCCAGACCTGGTTCAGTTTCGATCCAAAACTCGTCGAGCGCTTCCAGGACATTTTCGTGGCGATGTCCGGTCTCGGCGCGCCGAAGAAGGAAAAGAAGTAAGTGGCGGTTATGGACGCGGACACACCGGCAGAAGAAGGCAGGCTCAGTCCACCGAGTTGGCTGTTGATGCTGGCCGAGCCGCGCGCGTTGTTCGAATTCAATTCGAGCCTGCTGCTGTCGCCGTTATTGATGCAGGCGCCGCGCGGCGACGGCCATCCGGTGCTGGCCTTGCCGGGGTTTCTGGCGAGCGATCTCTCGATGGCGCCGATGCGGCGTTATCTGAAAGAGCTGGGCTACGAGCCTCACGCCTGGAACATGGGCCGCAATCTCGGCGGCGTGTACAGCAAGCGGCGCGCACTGCGCGAACTGCTCACCAGCATCTACGAATCCGCCGGGCGCAAGGTCAGCGTCGTCGGCTGGAGTCTCGGCGGCGTCTATGCCCGCGATCTCGCGCTCCAGGCGCCGGACATGGTGCGCTCCGTCATCACGCTCGGCAGTCCCTTTGCCAATGATATCCGCGCCACCAATGCGACGCGCCTGTACGAACTGGTTTCCGGCGAAGGCGTCGACGATGTTCCCGGTCTTCGCGAGGCGATCGCCGGCGACCTGCCGGTGCCGGCCACCTCGATCTATTCGCGTACCGACGGGATCGTGAACTGGCGCACCAGCCTGTTGCGGCCTTCCGCTACCGCCGAGAATATCGAGGTCCATTTTGCAAGCCATCTCGGGATAGGCGTTAACCCCGCAGCCCTCTGGGCCGTGGCCGACCGCCTGGCGCAGCCTGAGGGCGAATTCCGTCATTTTGACCGCTCGGGGCCCTTTGCCATTGCCTATGCGCCCCCGGAAAATGCACAATCCTGACAAGTTGACCCGGCCTGCCGGGACTGTCTGACCGCAGAAGCGCCGGCAAGGCGCCGCGTCTTTATCTTCGGGAGGAAACCCATGGCTGACGCCAAGAAACTGTCTTCGCTGGACGCCTCGTTCCTGTATCTGGAAACGCCTGAAATGCCGATGCATGTCGGCAGCATGGCGATCTTCCGCCTGCCCGACGACTACAAGGGTAACTTCTTCGAAGACTTCAAGGCGATGATCGCCTCGCGGCTGCATATTGCGCCGATCCTGAAAGCGCGGCTGGAGAAAGCGCCGCTCGACATCGACCATCCCTCCTGGGTCGAGGACGACCAGTTCGACATCGATCGCCACATCTTCCGCGCCAGTCTGCCGGCGCCGCACGACCGCGCCACGCTCCAGCGCACCGTCGGCTGGATGCACGCGAAGCTGCTCAACCGCGCCCGTCCGCTTTGGGAGTTCTATGTCTTCGAGGGCATGAAGGACAACGAGATCGGGCTGTATTCGAAGATGCACCATTGCGCCATCGACGGCGGCGCGGGCGCGGCGCTGACCAGCATGATCTACGACATCACGCCGGTGCCGCGCGTGATCGACCCGCCGACCGCACGCAAGGTGGCGCAGGAACCGCGCGACATCGCCGCCAATCTGATCGATTCCTATCAGGCGCTCTGGACCAAGCCGTTCGATCCGGCCTCGGCGCCGAAGACCCTGGAGCTGCCGCGCACCGGAAAGAGCGATCTCGGCTCGATCCTGTTCGACAACGCCATGTTCCAGATCGAGACCGCGGTGAAGTTCGCCAGCACCGTGCCGACGATGCTCAAGAGCGTTTCCGAGGTGATCGGCAAGATCTCCGATCCGAAATCGCGCGACAGCCTCGCGGCCATGTCCTCGCCGCCGACCATCCTCAACAAGGCGATCTCGTCGGAGCGCAGCTTTGCCGGCACCTCGATCTCGCTGTCGCGGGCAAAGGCGGTCGCGAAGGCATCCGGCGGCAAGCTCAATGACGTCGTGCTAGCGCTCGCCTCGGGCGTCCTGCGCCGCTATCTGCTCAGCCAGGGCGCGCTGCCGAACAAGTCGCTGACGGCGGCGGTGCCGATCTCGCTGCGCGAGGAGGGCAATGCCGACGCCAACAACCAGGTGTTCGGCATGATCTGCTCGATCGCCACCAATGTCGACGATCCCAAGACGCGGCTGGAGACGATCATCGCGCAATCCACCAAGTCGAAGGAAATGTCGCATCCGCTGCGGGCGCTGGTGCCGCAGATGTCGAACCTGTCGATGCTCGGCGCGCCGATCGTGGTCCAGGTCCTGTCGCTGCTGTACAGCCGATCCAATCTTTCCGACGTGCTGCCGCCGGCCGCCAACGTCACCGTGTCCAACGTTCCGGGTCCCCGGCAGACGCTCTATGCTGCCGGCGCCGAGCTGTTGCACATCTTCCCGGTGTCGATCTCGGCCCATGGTCTTGCGCTCAACATCACCGTGCAGAGCTACCGCGACCAGCTCGATTTCGGCTTCATCGCGGGCGCCAACATCATTCCGCACGTTCAGGTGCTTTGCGACATGCTGCCCCTGGAGTTCGATGCACTGGAAGCGGCGTACGCGCCGCCGCCTTCCGAAATCAAGGGCGCTGCCGAGTAGGATTGTTTTGCGATGATTGAAATGCCGCCGCTTCAGTTCGCCCAGGTGAACGGAATTCGCATGGGCTTCTATGAAGCAGGCCCCAAGACCGACAAGCCACCGATGGTGCTGTGCCACGGCTGGCCGGAGCTCGCCTTTTCCTGGCGTCATCAGATCAAGGCCTTGAGCGAGGCCGGCATCCGCGTGATCGCGCCGGACCAGCGCGGCTACGGTTCGAGCGACCGGCCCGAGCCGGTCGAGGACTACGACATGGAGCACCTGACCGGCGATCTCGTCGGCCTGCTCGACCATCTCAAGATCGACAAGGCGATCTTCGTCGGCCACGACTGGGGCGGCTTTGTCGTCTGGCAGATGCCGCTGCGTCATCTCGACCGTGTAGCCGGCGTGGTCGGGGTCAACACGCCGCATTGGGATCGCATGCCGGCCGATCCGATCGAGTTGATGCGGCAGCGCTACGGCGACCAGATGTATATCGTCCAGTTCCAGAATCCCGCGCGCGAGCCGGACAAGATCTTTGGCAGCCGGGTCGAACAGACCTTCGACGCCTTCATGCGCAAGCCGCTGCCCCGGCCGCCGGAGAAGGCAGACGCGCCGCCGGTCGCCGGCATCGGCGCGTCCGCCAAGACCAACCTGGCATTCCCGCAGATGATCGCGGCCTACGACGCCAAGTTCGATCCGCGCACGCCGATCCTTTCGGCCGAAGAGAAGAAGGTGTTCGTCGAAACCTTCACGAAGACCGGCTTCACCGGCGGCATCAACTGGTACCGCAATTTTTCCCGCAACTGGCAACGTTCGGCCGGGCTGGACCATACCGTGCGCGTGCCGTCGCTGATGATCATGGCAGAGAACGATGCGGTGCTGCCGCCGTCGGCCGCCGACGGCATGGAGAAGCTGGTCCCCGATCTCGAGAAGTATCTCGTGAGGGATAGCGGCCATTGGACGCAACAGGAAAAGCCGGAAGAAGTCAGCGCCAAGCTGATCGAGTGGCGTAAAAAGCGGTTTGGCTAGGAAATAGAGCGCGGCAGGAGACAGTTTCGCGATGGCGTCCCCCAACAAGTTGAGCCCGATCCCGCGTCCGCCGACCAAGCCGGTGGTCGGCAATATGCTGTCGCTGGATTCCAACGCGCCGGTGCAGCATCTGGTGCGGCTCGCGAAGGAACTCGGTCCGATCTACTGGCTCGACATGATGGGCGCCCCGCTCGTCATCGTCTCCGGTCACGAGTTGATCGACGAGCTCTCCGACGAGAAGCGTTTCGACAAGGCAGTGCGCGGCGCGCTGCGCCGGGTGCGCGCGGTCGGCGGCGACGGCCTGTTCACGGCCGACACCAACGAGCCGAACTGGAGCAAGGCGCACAACATCCTGCTGCAGCCATTCGGCAACCGTGCCATGCAGTCCTATCACCCGAGCATGGTCGACATCGCCGAGCAGCTTGTGAAGAAGTGGGAGCGGCTCAACGCCGACGACGAGATCGACGTCGTCCATGACATGACAGCGCTGACGCTCGATACCATCGGACTGTGCGGCTTCGATTATCGATTCAATTCGTTCTACCGCCGCGACTACCATCCTTTTGTGGAATCGCTGGTGCGCTCGCTGGAAACCATCATGATGACCCGCGGCTTGCCGCTGGAGAATCTGTGGATGCAGAAGCGGCGGCGCGACCTCGCCGCCGACGTCGCTTTCATGAACAAGATGGTCGACGAGATCATCGCAGAGCGGCGCAAGAGCACCGACGCGACCGAGGCCAAGAAGGACATGCTCGGGGCGATGATGACCGGCGTCGATCGCACGACCGGCACCCAGCTCGACGACATCAACATTCGCTACCAGATCAACACGTTCCTGATCGCCGGCCACGAGACGACCAGCGGACTGTTGTCCTGCACGATCTATGCGCTGCTGAAGCACCCCGAGATCCTCAAGAAGGCCTATGAGGAAGTCGATCGTGTGCTCGGCCCCGACACCAACGCGAAGCCGACCTACCAGCAGGTGACGCAGCTCACCTACATCACGCAGATCCTGAAGGAGGCGCTGCGGATGTGGCCGCCGGCGCCGGCCTACGGCATTGCGCCGCTCAAGGACGAGACCATCGGCGGCAAGTACAAGCTCAAGAAAGGCACCTTCGTCACCGTGCTCGTGATGGCGCTGCATCGCGACCCCAGCGTCTGGGGTCCGCACCCCGATGTCTTCGATCCCGAGAATTTTTCGCCCGAGGCCGAAGCCAAGCGCCCGATCAACGCCTGGAAGCCGTTCGGCAACGGCCAGCGCGCCTGCATCGGCCGCGGCTTTGCGATGCACGAGGCGGCGCTCGCCATCGGCATGATCCTGCAGCGCTTCAAGCTGATCGATGCGCACCGCTATCAGATGGTCCTGAAGGAAACGCTGACGGTCAAGCCCGACGGCTTCAAGATCAAGGTGCGCCCGCGCAGCGATGCGGACCGCGGCGCCTTTGCCGGGGTGAAGCCAGCGGCTGCAACGGCCGCGGCGGCGCCGCGGGCGGCGCGCGCCCGGCCGGGCCACAACACGCCGTTGCTGGTGCTCTATGGCTCCAACCTCGGCACCGCCGAAGAGCTCGCCACGCGCGTGGCAGATCTTGCCGAGGTCAACGGCTTTGCGACCAAGCTCGCAGCACTGGACGACTATGTCGGCAAACTGCCGACGGAGGGCGGCGTGCTGATCTTCTGCGCGTCCTACAATGGCGCTGCGCCCGACAATGCGACGCAGTTCGTGAAATGGCTTGGCGATGGCAACCTCGCCAAGGATGCCTTCGCCAAGGTGCGCTACGCCGTGTTCGGCTGTGGCAACAGCGACTGGGCGGCGACCTATCAGTCGGTGCCGCGCCTGATCGACGAGCAGCTCAAGGCCCACGGCGCGCGCAGCGTCTATGATCGCGGCGAGGGCGATGCCAGAAGCGATCTCGACGGCCAGTTCGAGAAATGGTTCGCCAAGGCTGCGGCGGCTTCGGCCAAGGAGTTTGGCCTGGAGTCCAGCATCACCCGCAGCGCCGATGACGAGCCGCTCTACACCATCGAGCCGGTGGCGCCGACTTCGGTGAACGCCACCGTCGCGCTCGGCGGCGTCGCGCAGATGAAGGTGCTGGCAAACAACGAGCTGCAGAACAAATCCGGCGCCAACCCGTCGGATCGTTCGACCCGGCATATCGAGGTGCAACTGCCCGGCAACTTGACCTACCGGGTCGGCGACCACCTCAGCGTGGTGCCGCGCAACGATCCGGCGCTGGTCGATTCCGTCGCCCGGCGCTTCGGCTTCCTGCCGGCCGACCAGATCCGACTGCAGGTGCCGGAAGGCCGCCGCGCGCAATTGCCGGTCGGCGAAGTGGTCTCGGTCGGACGGCTGCTCACCGAATTCGTCGAGTTGCAGCAGATCGCGACGCGCAAGCAGATCCAGATCATGTCGGAGAATACGCGCTGCCCGGTGACCAAACCCAAGCTGCTCGCCTATGTCGGCGACGACGAGGCGTCGGGTAATCACTACCGTGACGACGTGCTGAACAAGCGCAAATCGGTGTTCGACCTGCTGGAGGAACATCCGGCCTGCGAACTGCCGTTCCATGCGTATCTCGAAATGCTGTCGACCCTGGCGCCGCGCTACTATTCGATCTCGTCATCGCCGTCAGGCGACCCGCAGCGCTGCAGCATCACGGTCGGCGTGGTCCAGGCACCCGCCAGTTCCGGCCGCGGCATATATAAAGGCGTGTGCTCGAACTATCTCTCCGGCCGCCGCGTCGGCGACACCATTCACGCTACGGTGCGCGAGACCAAGGCCGGCTTCCGCCTGCCGGACGATGCGTCCGTGCCGATCATCATGATCGGTCCTGGCACGGGGCTGGCACCATTCCGCGGCTTCCTGCAGGAGCGCGCGGCGCGCAAGGCCAAGGGCGCAGCGCTGGGGCCGGCGATGCTGTTCTTCGGCTGTCGCAACCCCGCGCAGGACTTCCTCTATGCGGACGAACTGAAGGGTTTTGCGGCCGATGGCGTCAGCGAACTCCACACCGCGTTCTCGCGCGGCGAGGGGCCGAAGACCTATGTGCAGAACCTGATCGCACAGCAGAAAGACAAGGTCTGGAGCCTGATCGAGAAAGGCGCCGTCATCTTCGTCTGCGGCGACGGCAGCAAGATGGAGCCCGACGTCAAGGCGACCTTGATGTCGATCCACCAGGAGAAGACCGGCGGCAGCGCCGAGGCAGCCTCGAAGTGGATCGACGAGATGGGCACGAAGAACCGCTACGTGCTCGACGTCTGGGCCGGTGGCTGACGCCGCCCGCGGCGTTAGCTTTCCGCACCGGAAGTTCCGCATGATTCCGTGGGTCAAGATCGATACGGCACGCATTCCCGGTACGACCGATGAATTGCGGCTGATGCGGCGGGGCGCCGAATTCTCCATCAAGCTCGGCAGCAACGAACTGATGAACAGCCGCCTCAGCGGCTCTGAAGCCGCGCTTGCCACGCTTGCTGCGAAGAAGATCGAAGCCGTCGCGAAGCCGCATGTGCTGATCGGCGGATTGGGCATGGGCTTTACGCTCCGTGCCGCGCTTGCCGTGCTCGGCGCCGGCGCCCGGGTCGTTGTCGCCGAACTGGTGCCGGCCGTCGTCGCCTGGGCAAGAGGCCCGATGGCAGAAATTTTTGCCGGCAGTCTGGATGACCCGCGCGTGGGCATCGTGGAAACTGATGTCGTCGAAATGATCCGCTCGAAGCCGCGGACGTTCGATGCGATCCTGCTGGATGTCGATAACGGCCCGGAGGGACTGACCCGCAAGGCCAACGACGCGCTCTACGACGCAGCCGGACTGAAAATGGCGTGGTCGACGCTGCGACCGCAAGGTGTGCTGGCGGTCTGGTCTTCCGGACCCAATCCGCCATTTGCAAAGCGCCTGCATCGCGCCGGCTTTGACGTCAACGAAGTCAACGTTCGCGCCACCGGGAAGGGCGGCGGCGCGCGCCACGTGATCTGGATCGCGACGAAGAGTTCGTAGCCCCTAGGGTGGGCAAAGCCGCGCATGCGCCGTGCCCACCTTGCTTGTACGGAGCCAGGCAGGTGGGCACGCTACGCTTGCTCACCCTACAATGTCGGCAATGCTTCAGAACATCCCGTTGTTATTCGCCGGATTCTCCGGGATCGGCTGCACCACGTCCCAGTGCTCAACGATCTTGCCGTTCTCCAGCTTGAAGATGTCGATGATGGCATTGCCCCTGGTGCCGGGCTCGCGAACCGCGTGGACGTGCAGGACCACGTAATCGCCGTCGACCAGGGCGCGCTTGATCTCGCTCTTCGAGTTCGGGAATTTTTCCTTCAGGAAGCCGATGAATTTGCGAAAACCCTCCGGGCCATCGGCCGCGTTCGGATTGTGCTGCACATAACGGTCGCCCATCAGGGCGATCGCGGCATCGGCGTCCTTCTGGTTGAGACCTTTCTCATAGAAATCGAGCACGACCTTGCGGTTGGCCTCTTCCTTTGGACTTGCGGCGATGGCGCTGCCGGCGTTCGACGCGAACGCCAGAAGCACGGCAGTGGCGAATATGGCTGTTGGTCGCGAGATGAAGTTCATGCTGGCGCTTCCCCGGGTGACCGGCAACGTCTGTCGCGTTGCCTGCGTCCTCTATAGGCGGAGCGTTCGCCGGCCGGAAGAGAGTTACCGGCGGGAAACCGCGACTACGCCGCCTCGGCCGCCGCGCCCTTGGCGTGATCGGCGATCGCGCCGATGATCTGCGGCCACATCCGCATCGGCAGCGCGTGGCCCATGCCCTCGACCATGACGAGCTTCGCGCCGGGAATGGAGGCCGCCGTGTCCTGGCCGCCTTCGGGACGCACCAGCGGATCGACGGTGCCGTGAATGACCAGCGTCGGCGCCTTCACCATGCGCAGGCGCTCCTTGCGGCTGCCGGAGGCGAGAATGGCGCGGAGTTGCCTGCCGACACCGGGCGGGTTGAGACCGCGATCCCAGGTGCGGGCGGCGCGGGCGGGATCGAGCGCCTCTTCCTCGGGGAATGAGCCGGCGCGCAGCACCTTCCAGGTGTTGGCAAACCGGGCGAAATACTCCTCCTTGCTCGCCGGCGGCGGCGCCATCAGCACCGCGGTGGCCTCGCGGGTCGGCGGCGGGATTTTCGGATTGCCCGTGGTCGACATGATCGATGTCAGCGAGCGCGCCCGCTCGGGGAAGGTGATCGCGATCTCCTGCGCGATCATGCCGCCCATGGAGGCGCCGACGATATGCGCCGAGCGGATGCGCAAATGATCCATCAGCGCGATGGTGTCTTCCGCCATATCGCGCAGCCGGTAGGGCGCGTCGACCGGGATCTTCAGGAAGCGCAGTTTCAACAGTTCGACCGCGCCGAGCCGCTTGCCGCCGCTCATCTTGCTGGACTTGCCGATGTCGCGGTTGTCGAAACGGATCACCCGGAAACCGCGCGCGGCGAGCTGCCGGCAGAAGTCGTCGTCCCAATGGATCATCTGGGCGCCGAGCCCCATGATCAGCACCATGGGCTCGGCATTGGAGTCGCCGAAAATCTCGTGACAGATGTCGATGCCGTTGACGCGGGCGATCTGCGGCGGCTGATGGTCGGTTGACGGCAAGTCCGGCTTCCCTTCGGGTGGTATCGTGATGTCGGAACTCTATGACATGGATTGCCGCGGCGCAGAAGGCTTTCCATTGGCGTACAGCCCATCGCCATGTTGACCCGCCCGCCGCAACGGTGTGGTATGGCAAAAAGCAAGAACAGCGAGGCGGGCAGGACACAAGCCGGAACTCGCGTACCAATTCGAAAGGGAGAGGAAATGGCCGACAAGAGCAACGATCCCGTTGCGATGTGGCAGAACATGATTGGCGAGATGGAAAAGGGATTCAATTCCTTCGCCAACCAGGCCATGTCGTCGCCCGAATTCTCCAAGGTGATGAACCAGGTCGGCGGCGTCACCGCCGGTGCGCAGAAGCAGCTTGGCGAGATGATGGAGAAGTATCTCGTCAGCATGAACCTGCCGAGCCGGGTGCAGATGATCGGCATGGCCGAGCGCCTGCAATCGATCGAGGGCCAGCTCAACGAGATCAAGGCGATGCTGACCCAGATGGGCAAGGCCTCCGGCGTGCCGGTTGGCGGCGCGTCCACCTCGATGCCGCCGCGCACCAAGCGTCCGCCCTCGGCCGAGGGAGGGCCAAAATGAACGCGCCTGCGCCTGCGGCTCTCGACTTCGCTTCGATCTCGGATCGGGTCCAGAGCGAGGTTCAGCGCGCCATCCAGCGCAGCATCAAGGGCGTCGAATATTTCAACTCTTCCGGGCCCGCGCTCGGCTCCACGCCGAAGGACGTGCTGGCCAGCCGCGGCACGATGCAGCTCTATCACTACCGGCCGATGGCGGACGAAATCTACCGCGTACCGATCCTGATCGTGATGGCGACCACCAATCGCGGCTACATCCTCGACATGGTGTCCGGCCAGAGTTTTATCGAATTCCTGCTCAAGCGCGGCTACGACGTCTACATGCTGGACTGGACCGCGCCCAAGCCGGAAGAGAAGAACCTGCGCATGGAGGACTATGTCCTCGACTTCATCCCGGACAGCGTGCGCCGCGTGCAGGAGGATTCCGGCGTCGAAGACGTCACCGTGATCGGTTATTGCTTCGGCGGCGTGCTGTCGCTGCTCTACGGCTCGATCCACCACGACGGGCCGATGAAGAACCTGATCTGCTTCACCACGCCGATCGATTTCCGCGAGATGAAGCTGTTCTCCAATTTCTCCGACCGCCGCTACTTCGACGTCGACCGGCTGATCGACAGCGTCGGCAACATGCCGCCGGAGCTGATCCTGCAATCCTTCGACATGCTGCGGCCGGCCTCGCGCGCGGTGGGCCAGATCCAGCTTTGGGACAACATCTGGAACGACGAGTTCGTCAAATCGTACCGGATGTTCGACCGCTGGGCGAACGACATCCTGCCGCTGGCAGGCGAGTATTTCCGCACCACGACCAAAGACCTGATGTGGGACAACAAGCTGTTTAACGACACCATGACGGTCGGCGGCAAGGCGGCGCAGCTTGAAAAAATCAAGGTGCCGATCCTGCATGCGGTTGCCGAACACGACCACATCGTGCCTTATGACGCGGCCAAGCACCTGATCAAGAAAGTCGGCTCCACCGACAAGGAAGAAGTGATCCTCAAGGGCGGTCACGTCAGCCTCGTCGCCGGCCCCAACGCGATCCGGCGGCTGTGGCCGAAACTCGATTCCTGGTTAGGTGGAAGATCGATATGACCGAGACACGTTCCTACCCCCGTCACATCCAGACCGACGCCGGCGACATCGAATTCCGCCTGATGTCGCGCACCGATGAAGCCGCGGTGCTCGACTTCGCCCGGGCGCTGCCGACCCATGACCTGCTGTTCCTGCCGCGCAATATCAGCCAGCCAAAGGTGCTGTCGGCCTGGGTCAAGGAGATCGAGCGCGGCGATATCGTCAGCCTGCTCGCGGTGAAGGGAGGCAGGGTGGTCGGCTGCGGCACTCTGGTGCGCGACCCGCATTCCTGGTCGACCCATGTCGGCGAGATCCGGATGGTGGTCTCGCAGGAGGTGCGCGGGCAGGGGGTCGGCCGGGCGTTGTCGCAGGAGACGTTTGCTCTGGCGCTCTGCGCCGGGCTGGAAAAGCTGTCGGTGCAGATGACGGTCGACCAGCAGGCCGCGATTGCCCTGTTCGAGAGCCTCGGCTTCAAGGCGGAGGCCCTGCTGCGCGACCATGTGAAGGATGTCGCCGGCAAGAAGCACGACATCGTAGTGCTCGGGCACAACGTGTCCCAGGTGGCCGCCCAGATGGAGGCCTACGGCCTGCCGGGGGCCGTCCAGCACTAAGGTCCCGGTTCCATTTCGGGAACCGGCTCGCCGTCCAGACGGGCAGATCGCCCAAAATCCAGTCGATCACGAATTCGTGATACCGCGGTGCACCATTGATGTTGCGACGCACCATTAACCGTGTCATATAGAGATCGCCCCGGGCCAATCCGGACGGGGTGAGCCCCGTTGCTCAAACCCTGAGGATGGAGAGACCCCAATGACCACCGAGACCAATTCCGTGTTGAACCAAGTCAAGGAAGCCTTCGCGCCCGTCACCGAGGCGTTCACCAAGCTCCAGAACATGGAAGTTCCGGAAGCCGCCCGTGAGTTCGTGAAGAAGCAGGCCGACGCTGCCAAGGTGCGCGCTGCCGATGCTTATGCCGGCTCCGAGAAGGTGACCAACGCCATCGAGACCGCCGTTGCCGGTTCGGTGACCGAGGCCGCCAAGATCAGCCGCAACATCCAGCAGGCGATGTATCAGGACGCGGAAGCGTTCTTCGCCGGCATCGACCAGCTCGCTTCGGCCAAGTCGCTGAGCGAAGCCTATCAGATCCAGTCCGACCTCGCCCGCGCTCGCGGCGAAGTGCTGGTCTCCCGCGCCAAGGCGACTGCCGAGTATGTCGGCAAGCTCGTCAGCGAAGGTGCAAAGACCGCGCAGGACAATTTCTCGAAGGTCTACTCCAAGACCGCCTGATAGCGCTCGCGTCGCCCAAGTGCGTATGCGTCGGAAGGCCCGCTTCGGCGGGCCTTTCTTTTGACCGTCAACGGCATAGATCAAGTCCTGAATCCTCAGGATGAGGTCTCCCGGTTGAGGCGAAAGCCATCATGACCCTCACTCTGCCCAGTACCTTCGCGATCGACTCCGCCGGCGACGCCGCGCGGGCGGCCGAACTGCGCCGCGTCAAGCTATTGGCGACGCTGGTGCTGGCGATAACCTTTGCCGTCTTCATCGGCGCGAAGTGGATGTTGCCGGTGCATCCTGCTTTCGGCTTCGTCGCGGCCTTTGCGGAAGCCGCCACCATCGGCGGGCTCGCCGACTGGTACGCGGTGGTGGCGCTGTTCAGGCGGCCGCTGGGGCTGCCGATCCCGCACACCGCGATCATCCAGAGCAACCAGCACCGCATCGCCGACAAGCTCGGCGAGTTCATCGAGCAGCATTTCCTCGAGGCCGCGCCGGTCGAGGCACGGCTCCGCCAGGTCGATTTCGCCAGCTTCGTCGCGGACTGGCTGCGCGACCGCAAGAAGAGCGAGGACCTCGCGCGCTTCGTGCTGCGCCTTTTGCCCGAAGCGGTCAGCGCGACCGAAAGCTCGGGGCTGATGACCTTCATCACCCGCCGCGTCACCGCGCAATTGATGGCCATCGATCTGGCACCGCTCGCCGCCGGCACGCTGCGTTCCTTCGTGCAGGAGGGGCGGCATCGGGTGCTGCTCGACGATATCCTGCGCGCCGTGCATCAGACGCTGACGACGGCGGAAACCATGACCATGATCCGCGAGCGGATCCGCGCCGAACTGCCGACGCTGCTGCGACTCTATCGCGCGGATCGCTTCCTGGTGAACCGCATTGTCGCCTCCGCCACCGCCTTCTTCGATGAAGTGCGCAGCGATCCCGATCATCCCTTCCGCGACGAATTCAACCGCATGCTGCTGTCGCTGGTCGACAAGCTCGGCAGCGATCCGGCCTTCGCCAGCCGCATCGACACGCTGAAGCGCGATATCCTGGCGCGTCCGGAGCTCGGCGATCTCGCGCGCAATGTCTGGGCCAACGCGCGTTCCTTCATCGAGCGCAGCGCTTCCGGCGAAACCCAGGTGCTGCAGCAGCATCTGGCAAAAATGTTCGTCGAAGCCGGCGAGGCGCTGGCTGGCGATGCGGAGATGCGCGGCGAGATCAACCAGGGTGTCGTCGCGGTGCTGCGCAGTTTCATCGCCGATCAGAAGAGCGGCGTCTCCAGCTTCATTGCCGACCAGATGAAATCCTGGGACATGGCGCAGTTGATCTCGCTGATCGAGATCAACGTCGGCAAGGACCTGCAATACATCCGCTTCAACGGCTCGTTGATCGGCGGACTTGCGGGACTGGCGCTTTACACGCTCGAATACCTGTTGCGGCTTGTGTGACTAATTCATCACGGCAAGCCTTTTAGTCGTCGGCCCCCGTGTCGCATCGGCTTGAAAGGCCAAAAACAGTTCCATAGCTTTTTAGGGAGCAATGTTGCGTTGCGGAACGATTCTGCTGCGTCTGCGTCATTCATGAGCCCCATGGCCCGCTGCCGAGACGTAAGGGGCAGGCCTGAACAGGAGATACGATGTCCGTTGCTGCCCAGACGCTTCGCCCGCCGTCCAGAACCCTGATGTTCCTGGAAGGCCGAGCGCTCCCCGAACTCGGCGCTTTCCTCGGCGCGCTGCCGCTGCTTGGCCTTGCCCCGCATGGCGACGGCCATCCCGTGCTGGTGCTGCCCGGGCTCGTCGCTTCGGACGTATCCACGCGCCCGCTGCGCGCCTTCCTGAAGACGCGCGGCTATGCCGTCAGCGGCTGGCGTCAGGGCCGCAATCTCGGCCTTCGTCCCGGCGTGCAGCACGCCATGGTCGACCTCGTGCAGGAGCTGAGCGACACAAACGGCCGCAAGATCTCACTGGTCGGCTGGAGCCTCGGCGGTCTCTATGCCCGCCAGCTCGCCAAGATGATGCCGGATCGCGTGCGTCAGGTGATCACCCTGGGCAGCCCGTTTGCCTCGAACCCGAAGGCGACCAACGCCTGGCGCGTCTACGAGATGGCGAGCGGCCGCCGCGCCGATGAGGAAGACGCGCGCTTCGGCGGCACGCTGGCGGGCGCACCGCCGGTGCCGACCACGGCGATCTTTTCCCGCACCGACGGCATCTGCGCCTGGCAGGGCTGCCGCGAAGAGTCCTCGCACATGACTGACAGCATCGAGGTCGAGAGCAGCCATTGCGGCATGGGCCATCACCCCGCCGCGGTCTACGCGGTCGCCGATCGCCTCGCGCAGAAGGAAGGCGAGTGGGCCCCCTTCGACCGCAGCGGCTGGCGCAGCCTCGTTTACCCCGATCCGCATCGGTAAGCAGACTTTCCCTTCGCCTCTCCCCGCGTGCGGGGAGAGGCCGGATCGCATCGCCAGATGCGATCCGGGTGAGGGGGAGTCTCCGCACACTCATTTCCATCCAATTTGCTGAGGCAGCCCCTCACCCCAACCCTCTAAGAGCGAGCTTCGCTCGTCTCGACCCCGCGAAGAGCGGGGAGAGGGAGAGGGCTGCCCTCCATTGTCGTGAATCGACAAAACGCGGTATGCGTCACCCATGCCACAGCCGCTTGCCCGCATCGTCGACCAGTTGAAGCGTGAGCCCTCGCGCACGGGCTCGATCATCATCACCGTGTTCGGCGATGCCATCGTGCCTCGCGGCGGCGCCGTTGCGCTCGGCACGCTGCTCGAATTCTTCGCCGCCATCGACGTTGATGCCACCGTCGTCCGCACCGCGATGTCGCGGCTGACCGCCGACGGCTGGTTCGAGCGCGAGAAGGTCGGTCGCAACAGTTTTTATCGCCTGGTGCAGCGCGAGCGGCTCACCTTCGATATCGCGACGAAACACATCTACGGGCCGCCGGCTTCCGACTGGACCGGCCGCTTCGAATTGCTGCTGATTGCCAATGGCGCCGATCGCGATGCGGCGCGCGAGGCGCTCAAGAACGCCGGCTTCGGCTCGCCGCTCCCGGGCGTGTGGGTTGCGCCGTCGGGCGTGCCGATTCCCGAGGAAGCGAGCGGCGCGATCCGCCTTGAAGTGTCGGCCGAGGACGACAGCGGAAGGCGGCTCCTCAGCGCGAGCTGGCCGCTCGATCGCACGGCGGAGGCCTACCGCCGCTTCATGAAGAGTTTTGAGCCGCTGCGAAGCTGGGTGGCGCGCGACAAGCTCTCCGACATCGACGCCTTCACAGCGCGCGTCCTGCTGATCCATCATTATCGCCGCGTGGTGCTGCGCGATCCCCTGCTGCCGGCCGCGCTGTTGCCGCGGGACTGGCCGGGAAGGGCGGCGCGCGAGCTCTGCGGCGAAATCTATCGCGGCGTACTTTCCGCGTCGGAACAATGGCTTGACCGCCACGCCAGCAATGAAAGCGGAGCCCTGCCGACGGCCGGAAAAGCGCTTTACCGGCGGTTTGCCGATTGACGGGATATGTTACAAAAATATATTGCATGAACTAATTTTTGTTATATATTGGTCGCCAACGAAGCTAGGGGAGGCCGGCATGTATACCCAGGCGCTCAACACGTCTGACGGCGAGGACCGCAACGTCGAGGATGCCGCGCGCTCCCAGCAGTTCCAGGCGCGCATCGACGCCGAAGAGCGCATCGAGCCGAACGACTGGATGCCCGCGGCCTATCGCAAGACACTGACGCGGCAGATTTCCCAGCACGCCCATTCCGAAGTCGTCGGCATGCTCCCCGAAGGCAACTGGATCACCCGCGCGCCGACGCTGCGCCGCAAGGTCGCGCTGCTCGCCAAGGTGCAGGACGAGTGCGGCCACGGGCTTTATCTCTATGCCGCGGCCGAGACGCTCGGCTCGTCGCGCGAGGAGCTTGTCGATGCCATGCTCGCCGGCAAGGCAAAGTATTCCTCGATCTTCAATTACCCGACGCTGACCTGGGCCGACATCGGCACCATCGGCTGGCTGGTCGATGGCGCGGCCATCATGAACCAGATCCCGCTGTGCCGCTGCTCCTATGGCCCGTATGCGCGCGCCATGATCCGCGTCTGCAAGGAAGAGTCGTTCCACCAGCGCCAGGGTTACGAGATCATGCTCACGCTTTGCCGCGGCAGCGAAGAGCAGAAGGCAATGGCGCAGGATGCGCTGAACCGCTGGTGGTGGCCGGTGCTGATGATGTTCGGCCCGCCCGATGCGACAAGCCAGCACAGCGACACCTCGACCAAGTGGAAGATCAAGCGCTTCTCCAATGACGAGCTGCGCCAGAAGTTCGTCGATGCCACCGTGCCGCAGGCACAGTTCCTCGGCCTGACCATTCCCGATCCCGGCATGACGCAGGATGCGGGAGGCCACTGGCGCTACAGCGACATCGACTGGACCGAATTCAAGCAGGTGCTGGCCGGCAACGGCCCGTGCAACCGCGAGCGCATGGCGGCGCGGCGCAAGGCGCATGAAGAGGGCGCCTGGGTCCGTGAGGCCGCAGCCGCCTACGCCGAAAAACGCAAAACGCGCCAGTTGGCGCAAGCCGCAGAGTAGGGGGACACGATGGCAACGCCGAACACCACGCTCTGGGAAGTCTTCATCCGCAGCCGCAATGGCCTTGCGCACAAGCATTGCGGCTCGCTGCATGCGGCCGACGCCACCATGGCGCTGCAGGCCGCGCGCGATATCTACACCCGCCGCGGCGAGGGCCTGTCGATCTGGGTCGTGCCGTCGAACGCGATCACCGCGTCCGATCCGTCCGAGAAGGGCATGATGTTCGAACCGGCGGAATCGAAGATCTACCGGCATCCGACGTTCTACGATGTTCCCGAAGAAGTCGGACACATGTGATGGCCGCGCCCAACATAAAAGTCTCCGAGACACCGCTGGTGCTCTACACGCTGCGCCGCGCGGATGATGCGCTGATACTCGGCCACCGGCTGTCGGAATGGTGCGGCCACGCGCCGATGCTCGAAGAGGACATGGCGCTCGCCAACATGGCGCTCGACCTGCTCGGTCAGGCGCGCTCGCTCTACAGCTACGCCGCCGAGGTCGAAGGCAAGGACAACGACGAGGACAAGCTCGCGTATCTGCGCGACGTCAGGCAGTACCGCAATGTCCTGCTGGTCGAGCAGCCGAGCGGCGATTTCGCCCGCACCATGGTGCGGCAGATCTTCTACGCCGTCTTTGCTGATCTCTATTGGCGCGCGATGATGAACTCAAAGGACGCGACGCTGGCGGCGATCGCGGCCAAGTCCGAGAAGGAAAGCGCCTACCACGTTCGTCATTGCTCGGAATGGATCGTCCGCCTCGGCGACGGCACCGACGAAAGCCACGCGCGGGCGCAGGACGCCATCGATCATCTCTGGGCCTACACCGGCGAGATGTTTACCGTTGATGACGCCGAACGCGGCCTGATCGACGCCGGTATCGCGATCGATCCGGCAGGGCTGAAGGCGCAATGGCTGAAGATTGTCAGCGGTGTTGTTGCGGAGGCGACGCTGACATTGCCTTCCAACGACTGGATGCAGCAGGGCGGCCGTATCGGCCACCACAGTGAGCATCTCGGCCATCTCCTGAGTGAACTGCAGTCGCTGCAGCGCAGTTTTCCGGGGGCATCATGGTGACCGCAACGCTCGCCGATTCCGATCTGCAGCGGCGCGCCTGGGCAGCAGCCGCAGAGGTCGTCGATCCCGAAATCCCCGTGCTGACCATCGCCGACCTCGGCGTGCTCAGGGATGTCGCTGTTCATGACGGCCGCGTGGAAGTCGCGATCACGCCGACCTATTCCGGTTGTCCGGCCATGAACATGATCGCGCTCGAGATCGAACTGGCGCTGGAGCGCAATGGAATCGCAAAGCCCGTGATCCGCACCGTGCTGTCGCCGGCCTGGACCACGGACTGGATGAGCGACGACGGCCGGCGCAAGCTCCGGGAATACGGCATCGCGCCGCCGCTCGCCGGCTCCGGCCGCCGCGCGCTGTTTGGCGAACAGCAGGTGGAATGCCCGCAATGCGGCTCCGATGATACCGAGCTGCTCTCTGAATTCGGTTCGACCTCCTGCAAGGCGTTGTGGCGCTGCAAGCGCTGCCGCGAACCCTTCGACTATTTCAAGTGTCATTGACCATGAGCAAACCGCGCTTTCACCGCCTTGCCGTCAACGATCTGCGCCGAGAGACGCCGGACGCAATCTCGATGACGTTCGCGATCCCCGAGGGGCTCGCCGGCGACTACGGTTTTCAGCCCGGCCAGTATTTGACCTTGCGCACCACCATGGACGGCGAGGAAGTACGCCGTTCCTATTCGATCTGCTCCGGTCCCGATGACGGCGAGCTGCGCATTGCCGTGAAGAAGGTCGACGGCGGCGCGTTCTCGAGCTGGGCTGCGGACGAGTTGAAATGCGGTGACGAGCTCGACGTGATGACGCCGACCGGCCGTTTTGGCGTCGCGCATGCACCGGACCAGGCCCGGCTCTATGTCGGTTTCGCCGCCGGCTCCGGCATCACGCCGATCCTGTCGATCATCAAGGGCGTGCTGGCGCGCGAGCCCAAGAGCCGCTTTTTCCTCTTCTACGGCAACCGCAACACCGAGGGTATGCTGTTTCTCGAGGAGCTGGAGGAATTGAAGGACCGCTTCATGCAGCGGCTCTCGCTGTTCCACGTCATATCCGGCGAGGAACAGGATATCCCGATCCTGCATGGCCGCCTCGATGCCGACAAGGTGAGGGTGCTGCTGCGCTCGCTGGTACCGGCCGCAGAGATCGATCACGTCTTCATCTGCGGTCCAACCGGGATGAGCGTGGAAGTCGAGGCGACCTGCCACGCCATCGGCATTCCCGCCGACAGGATCCATGTCGAGCGCTTCGTCTCCGAATTCGGCGGCAAGCCGCGGCCGAAGAAGATCATCGAGCCTGCTGCACCGCCAAAGGCAATCGCGTCGCTGATCATCGACGGCAAGCGCCGCGAGGTGCCGGTCGCCGACGGGGAGGCCATCCTCGATGCGGCGCTGCGCGCCGGTGTCGACTTGCCCTTCGCCTGCAAGGGCGGCATGTGCTCGACCTGCCGGGCCAAACTGGTCGAAGGCGAAGCGCAAATGGACGTGAACTATTCGCTGGAGCCGTGGGAAACCAAGGCGGGTTTCATTCTGACCTGCCAGGCCAAGCCGTGCTCCGAAAGAGTGGTGGTCGATTACGACCACGTCTAGGCTGAGACCTTGGGCGCGTTGACACCTCGTGTGCTCCGCGCCCAGACTGACGAGACAACGAGGCTTGCCCAAGCAGGCCCGATAAAGCTCTGGGAGTGGACAGGTGAACGTCAAGGCCACGCTTTCACCCGACGATCTAGCGCGCGCTTGCGCGGATGCGATGTGGAAGGAGGACGACGCCTCCAAAGGCCTCGGCATGGAGATCGTCGAGATCGGCCCGGGCCGCGCGACGCTGACCATGGCGGTGCGGCCGGAGATGGTGAACGGCCAGCGCATCGCCCACGGCGGCTTCATCTTTACGCTCGCCGATTCCGCTTTCGCCTTTGCCTGCAACAGCCACAACGACCGCGCGGTCGCAGCCCAAGGCAACATCACCTTCCTGCGGCCCGGCAGGCTCGGCGACAAGCTCGTCGCCACCGCGCGCGAGATTTCGCGCAGCGGCCGCTCCGGCATCTATGACGTGCGTGTCACCGCGGGCGAGACCGTCATTGCGGAATTTCGCGGCCACTCCCGCACCATCGGCGGCACGTGGCTGCCGGTGGCCGATACCGACAAGAAATAAGAAACAACAGCTCTAGGGAAACGCAACATGGCTGCCGCAAGCCTGAAATCCAGGGACGACGCCTATCGCCCTGAACTGGACGATGCCGAGCGCGCCTCGCGCGACGAGATCATGGCGCTGCAGACCAAACGCCTCGCCTGGTCGCTGAAGCACGCCTATGACAATGTCAGCCACTACAAGCGCGCCTTCGACAAGGCCGGCGTGCATCCCTCCGACTTCCGGCAGTTGTCCGACCTCGGCAAGTTTCCGTTCACGGTGAAGACGGACCTGCGCGACAATTACCCCTTCAACATGTTCGCCGTGCCGCGCGAAAAGCTGGTGCGCGTGCATGCTTCGTCCGGCACAACGGGAAAGCCGATCGTGGTCGGCTACACCGCAGCCGATATCGGCGTGTGGTCGGACGTGATGGCGCGCTCGCTCCGCGCGGCAGGCGGCCGCACCGGCATGATCATTCACAATGCCTATGGCTACGGTCTGTTTACCGGCGGGCTCGGCGTGCATTACGGCGCCGAGCAGCTTGGCTGCACCGTGGTGCCGATTTCCGGCGGCATGACCGAGCGGCAGGTGCAGCTCATCAACGATTTCCGCCCCGACATCATCACGGTGACGCCGAGCTACATGCTGGCGATCCTCGACGAGTTCAAGCGGCAGGGGCTCGATCCCAGAAAGTCGTCGCTGAAGTTCGGCATCTTCGGCGCCGAACCCTGGACCAATGCAATGCGATCCGAGATCGAGCAGACGTTCGACATGAACGCCACCGACATCTACGGCCTGTCTGAAGTGATGGGGCCGGGCGTCGCGCAGGAATGCGTGGAGACCAAGGACGGGCTGCACATCTGGGAAGATCATTTCTACCCCGAGGTGATCGACCCCGAGACCGGCAAGGTGTTGCCGGATGGCGAGAAGGGCGAGCTTGTCTTCACCTCGCTAACCAAGGAAGGCTTTCCGGTGATCCGCTATCGCACCCGCGACCTGACGCGGCTGTTGCCGGGTACGGCACGGCCGGGCATGCGGCGGATGGAGAAGGTTACCGGCCGTTCCGACGACATGATCATCCTGCGCGGTGTCAACGTGTTCCCGACCCAGATCGAGGAGGCGCTGCTCGCCACCGACTGGTGCGGCGGCCACTTCATCATCGAACTCTCGCGCGAGGGCCGCATGGACGAGATGACCGTGCTGGCCGAAGCGAGGGCCGGACACTGGGATGCCGGCGGCCTTGCCGAGCAGGCCGGCGCGCTCGCCCACCACATCAAGAGCACCATCGGCATCAGCACGCGGATCAAGATCGTGGCCCCGGACACCCTGGAGCGCTCGCTCGGCAAAGCCAAGCGTGTTTACGACAAGCGGCCGAAAGGGTAATCCCTGACCTCACCAGAAGTGAGACTCAGGACTGCCAGTGCAACCCGCTCCCAAAATCCCCAACGGCCCGCCTGTCCCGCGCGAGGCGCGCTGCGTGCGCCTGCCCGCCAAGGCCGAGAATGTGGCCGGCATCGCGCCCGTGGTCGAGAAGCGCACGCTGATGCGGGCGCTGAACGAACTGCTGATCGAGGTCAAGGCGGCCGCGGTCAATCCGTCCGACGTGAAGGCCGCGACCGGCCTGATGCCTTACGCCGTGTTCCCGCGCACGCCCGGCCGCGACTATGCGGGCATCGTCATCGACGGTCCCGCCGACTGGATCGGCCGCGAGGTGTTCGGCTCCTCCGGCGATCTCGGCATCCGCCGCGACGGCACCCATGCGACGCATCTGACGGTGGAGACTGAGGCCGTCGTCGACAAGCCGCGCGCTATTTCCTGGGAGGAGGCGGCCGGCATCGGCGTTCCCTTCGTCACTGCGATGGAAGGCCTGCGCCGCGCCGGCATGCCGAAGCCCGGCGAGACTGTGCTCGTGATGGGCGTCAACGGCAAGGTCGGGCAGGCGGCGGTACAGATCGCGACCTGGCAGGGCGCGCGAGCCATCGGCGTCGTCCGCAAGAACGAAGCCTATGAGGGCCACAGCAATTCGCCGGTCGAGGTGATCGACGCCTCGGCGACCGACGTCGCAACGCGCGTGCGCGAGCTGACCGCCGGCAAGGGCGCCGACATCGTCTACAACACCGTCGGCGATCCCTATTTCGAGGCCGCGCACAAGTCGCTGGCGCTGCGCGGGCGGCAGATCCTGATTGCCGCGGTCGACCGCATCGTGCAGTTCAACATCCTCGAATTCTACCGTGGCCAGCACACCTATGTCGGCATCGATACGCTCGGCCTGTCGTCGATCGCGACCGGGGCCGTGCTGCGTGAGCTCGCGCCGGGTTTTGCCAGCGGGCACTTAAAACCGTTTCCGATCAAGCCGGGCGCGGTGTTTTCGCTGGAACAGGCAAAGGATGCATTCGTTGCCGTCGCAGGCTCGTCGCGCGATCGCGTGATCCTGCGGCCGTAGTTCACCGTCGTTGCGAGCGAAGCGAAGCAATCCAGCTTTGCCGCACGAAGCAAGCTGGATTGCTTCGTCGCTGCCGCTCCTCGCAATGACGGAAGTGGATGAGGAAACACCATGGACTCCACTGCCATCGTCCTGCTCGCGGCGCTGATCGTCGGCCTGATCTATGGCTCGGTCGGGCTGCTCAGCGGCTTCTGCATGATGAGCGGCATGCGCGGCTGGCTGGCGGAAGGCGATGGCCGGCTGGCGCGTACTTATGCGCTGGCAATGGGGGTTGCGATTGCTGCCTCGCAGGTACTCGCCGCAGCCGGCCTCGTCGATCTCGGCAAATCGATCTATCTGCAATCGACCTTCTCGGCGCCGGTGCTGTTCCTCGGGGGCCTGCTGTTCGGCTACGGCATGGTGATGTCGAACGGTTGCGGCTCGCGCGCCCTGGTGCTGCTCGGTCGCGGCAATCTGCGTTCGCTGGTGGTCGTGATTATTCTGGCGATCTTCGCCCAGATGACGCTGAAGGGCCTGATCGCACCGTCGCGCATCGCGATGGTCGGCGCGTCGCAAACCACGGCTGCAACGAATTCGCTGCCGGCGCTGCTCGCATCCGTTGGCCTCTCCGCGGTGGCGGCGCGCATGATCGCGGCTTCTGCAC
>JAKFVP010000271.1 GCA_021732175.1 Bradyrhizobium sp. | reverse complement strand
CTTTTCGCGCACCTCTTTGCCGATCGCCTTGACGCCGTCGAGGCTGGTGATCGGTGGCTTGTACCAATCGGGATGATTGATGCGCCAGGTCGCGCAATGCGACCAGTAGACACGGACGCGGTCGCGGATCTTGCCGCCGAGCAGTTCGTAGCAGGGCACGCCGAGCGCCTTGGCCTTCAGGTCGAGCAGCGCGTTCTCGATTGCGCCGAGCGCCAGCGCGACCACGCCGCCGGCGGCCGGCCGCGTCGCGGAGAACAGTTCGGCATAGATCCGCTCGTGCTGGAAAGCGTTCTTGCCGACGACGCGCGCCGAGAGCCGCTCGATCGCAGCCGTCACGCCCGGCGCGCCAAAACCCTCGTCGTACTCGCTCCAGCCGACGATTCCGTCGTCGCTGACGATCTTGACAAAATGGTAGTTGCGCCAGCCTGCGTCGCAGGAAAGGGTTTCGACGCTTTTGACGGTGGCCTTCTTGCTCATGTTTCCTGCCCGGTCTTGTTTTGTTTGACCGGATACCAACAGGGATCAGGAGGCAGGTCAATTGTGCGCGGCCGTATGGGGCCGCGCGCTGATCGCGTGGCTACACCTGGTTCGGCGGAAACAGGGTAGGCCGC
Organism: Bradyrhizobium sp.; assembly: GCA_021732175.1. Lineage (GTDB taxonomy): Bacteria > Pseudomonadota > Alphaproteobacteria > Rhizobiales > Xanthobacteraceae > Bradyrhizobium. The sequence continues at coordinate 31,631 of JAKFVP010000271.1, read as the reverse complement.
TGCCGCTCGAACACCTTTCGCCCGTTCTTGTAGCCGGCAAGCACATCGGGCAATTCGGCGATGGCGTTCGGCCCGCTGTCGGTATCGAGGATGACGAGATCGGCTGAATTGCCGACCTCGATGCCGTAATCCCGGAGATTCATCAGCCGCGCCGGCAGATCGGTCACGAGGTCGAGGCAGGCATCGAATTCGCTGATCGCGGCATGCGCGGCGTTGGCATAGAGGTTGGCCATGCGCAGCAGCGATGCATCGCCAAAGGGCGTGAACGGATTCTGCACATTGTTGGTCGCGACCGAGCAGAGCACGCCGTGTTCCGCCAGTCTGTGGGCGACCGTGAGCCCGCGCGGCGCGTTATGGGTGGCATCGCGCCCCATCAGATAGAGATCGGTAGCGGGAAGCACGGTCACGGCGACGCCGGTCTTGGCAAGCAGTTCGGCAGCCGACTTGAGCTGCTCCGGCGGCAGCGCGGAGAGTTTGGTGGCATGGCCGATCGCGACGCGGCCCTGGTAGTTGCGGCGCTCGGTCTGCCGGCAGACTTCGTCGAGATGCCACCAGGACGGGTCGAGATCGAAGTCGAGATGCATATCGACATCGACGTCGAACTCCTGCGCGAGATCGAACAGCTTTTCGAGCTGCGCATTGGGATCGCTGTCCATGTAGGGACAGCCGCCGATCAGATCGGCGCCGTCGCGCAGCGCTTCGACCAGCAGTTCCTCGCAGCCGGGATCGTTGGTCAGGCCTTCCTGCGGGAAGGCGCAGATGGAGAGATCGAGCGCCCAGACGTAGTCCTGCTTCAGCGCCTTGATCGCCTCGTAGCCGCGCAGCCCGATGCGTGGATCGATCTCGACATGGGTGCGCATCCGCGTGGTGCCGCCGGTCACCGCGCGCTCGATCACCTTCTGGCCGCGGGCGTAGATGTCCTCGACGGTGAAATCGCGCTTCATCGCCGCCACCGCCTGGATCGCGTCGCTGACGCTGCGGTGGTTATGCCCGCAGCGGCCGAGCAGGCAGGCCTTGTCGAGATGGATATGCGTGTCGACGAACCCCGCCAGCACCAGCCTTCCGTCGGCATCGACCTCGGGGCCCTCGCAGGCAAGCGTCGGCGCGATGGCCGCGATCTTGCCACCCTTGATGGCAATGTCGACCGGTTCCGCAGCGGCCCTGGTGCGGGCGTTGCGGAAGACGAGATCGAAGGCGGTTCGCGCGAGCATGGTGGAAAACCTAGCGGAAGCTGCGAATTCTGACAGCTCCAGATTGTGTGCAATCCAGTGGCAAAACTGTTCAAAATATGTGCATGCAACTTGGGCCCCGAATCGTAGAATTCTGCCAGCAGGAGATGCCGCCATGTCCGCCGCCGCCAAGCCCGAAGCCGACCAGATGTCCGATGCCGAGATCGTCGAGGCTTACCTCACTGCGTCGATGATCCCCGATCCCGACGCCGCGGCGGCCTACATGAAGCCCGGCACCATCATCACCTTCACGGGCGGGCGCGAATTCGATCACCCGCGCGGGCCGACCGGCTTCAACGCCCAGCGCTATCGCTGGGTCAAGAAGAAGATGGACCGTTTCGACGTCTGCCCCGGCAACAACGAGACCGTCGTCTACAGCATCGGCACGTTGTACGGCGAATGGATCGACGGTACGCCGTTCGAGGGCAACCGCTATGTCGATCGTTTCGTGGTGCAGGGCGGCCAGATCGTGAAGATGGACGTCTGGAACGACAGCGCCGAGCGGATTCTGGTTCAGCGCGGGATCAAGGCCTGAGAGGCGATCCGCTCAACCCGTCATTGCGAGGAGCGAAGCGACGAAGCAATCCAGCTTCCTTCGCGGCGACAAAAGAAAGCAAGCTGGATTGCTTCGCTTCGCTCGCAATGACGGTTGTTGCCGCTACCTTGCCCTTACCACCTTGGGCAGCTTCACGACGCGCTCGCTCTCGCCTTCCTCGGCATAGGGCGCAAGAATATCCAGCAGATCCCGGCCGCGCTGCGGCGCCGGCGTCACCAGCGCGCGATTGGCTACGGAATCAAGGTGCGTATGCATCAGGCCCATCACCTTGTCCTCGTCGCCCTTGACCAGCGCGGCGATGATGGCGCGGTGCTCGTTGATAGCGCATTCCGTGGAATGCGGGCGGCTGTACAGCGACAGCGTCAGGCAACAGCGGTAGGCGACCTCGCTGACATAGCGCACCAGGATCGGGCTAGAGGTCATGTGGGCGAGCAGGATGTGGAATTCCGTGGCAAGGCGTATGGACACCGCGTCCTTGCCGCCGCGCGCGGCATCCTCGGCATCGACATGGGCGTTGAGCGTTGCGACCTGACTCTTGCTGAGCTTTCCCGCGAGCTGCCGCACCACCAGCCGCTCGAGCTGAATGCGGATGTCGAAGGCGTCGCGCGCCTCCTGCCAGCTTGGCGTTGCCACCACGGCAATGCGGTTGCGGCGCAGTTCGACAAGGCCTTCGGCCGCCAGTTGCCCCAGTGCATGGCGCGCGATGGTGCGGCTGACGCCAAAGCGCTCGCCGAGTGAATCCTCCGGCAGTTTCGCGCCCGGTTCCAGCGCCTGCTCGATAATGGCGCGGCGCAGCGCGCGGCAGATCACGCCGACCTTGTCGGATGATTCCGCATTCTTCCCGGCGGAGCGAGGCGCCATCGGCAAGTCCCCATCAAACGAAGCGATTCCAGACACTTCCCTAGCACAATTGTCGCACATTTCCGCGCCCGAATTGCATGCACTTCTACGCGGCAATTGCCCAAAAGAAATCCGCAGCGATATGCGGCATGTCGCGAAATGGTTGATTCCGCAGGCAAGTTTGGCTGGCATCTGGCTTGCATGCACTTTCTTTCATGATGCGCATGCAGCCAGCCGCGGAATTCCAGGGAATGCCCTTAGCCGACAGCCCCGCACCGATTGCGATCGAGCTGTCGGATGCCTCCGTCACCTTTGGACGGGGGTCTCGCGCCGTCCCGGCGCTGGCGAAAACCAACCTGCGCATTGCCGAAGGCGAGTTCGTCGCGCTGGTCGGCCCGTCCGGCTGCGGCAAATCGACCATCCTGCGGCTGGCGAGCGGCTTGGTGCAGCCGACCACCGGCGCCGTCATCGTCGGCGGGCGTGAGGTGGCGGCCCGCGCGCTGCGCGTCGGCATGGCTTTCCAGAATCCGACCATGCTGCCGTGGATGACGATCGAGCGGAACATCATGCTGCCGCTCAAGATCGTCGAGCCTTATCGTTCGCAGTTCCGAAAGCTTCGCCGCACCGCGTTCCGCGACAAAGCCAATGCGCTGCTGGAGCAAGTCGGCCTGAAGGGATTTGGCAGCAATTATCCCTGGCAGCTCTCCGGCGGCATGCTTCAGCGCGCCAATCTCTGCCGCGCCCTGATCCATGAGCCGCGCCTGCTCTTGCTGGATGAGCCCTTCGGCGCGCTCGACCAGTTCACCCGCGAGGAACTGTGGTCGATCCTGCAGGGCCTCTGGATGACGCACAAGCCGACCGTGCTGCTAGTGACGCATGATCTGCGCGAGGCTGGTTTCCTCGCCGGCCGCATCTGCGTGATGAGCGCGCGGCCCGGCCGCATCCTCGACGACAACAGCGTCGAGTTCGCGCGGCCGCGCACGGTCGCGATGACCTTCGAGCCGGATTTCGTCGCGCTGAACCAGAAGCTCCGCGCCCTGATCGTCGATGCCCGCGCCACGCCGCAGGAGGGAGGCTGACCATGCCCGATCTCGACAACCTCAGGCAAAAGGCCTGGTCGGCTGGGCTGATTGTGCTGTTCTTCGTCGCCTGGGAGCTGTTCTGCCTGATGACGGGCATGTCGGATCTGATCCTGCCGCGGCCCTCGCAGATTTTTACGACACTGATCCAGAAATTCCCGATCCTGTGGCCACACATTTTGCAGACGCTGGCTACCACCATGCTCGGCTTCGTGTTCGGTGTCGCGCTGGGCGTCGTGCTCGGCGCCATCATCGGCGTTTCGAAGACCGCCTACGACACCTGCTATCCGCTGCTGGTCGGATTCTCCTCGATCCCGAAGGTCGCGATCGTGCCGATCCTCGTGCTGTGGTTCGGCTCCGGCACGGTGCCGGCGGTGCTGACGGCGCTGTCGATCTGCTTCTTCCCGATTGTGGTGAACATCGCCACGGGTCTGGCCACCACCGAGCCCGAGCTCGAAGACGTGCTGAAGGCGCTCGGCGCCAGCAAGTTCGACATCCTCTGGAACGTCGGCCTGCCCCGCACGATGCCGTTCTTCTTTGCTTCGCTCAAGGTCGCGGTCAGCTACGCCTTTGTCGGCGCGGTGCTGTCGGAGACTGTCGCCTCGAACCGTGGCATCGGCAACGTCATGATGACCGCGTCCTCGAATTTCAACGTGCCGCTGGTGTTCGCCGGGCTGTTCGTGCTCGCCGGCCTTGGCGTCGCGCTTTACGTCGTGTTCTCGCTGATCGAAGGCCGCGTCACCGGCTGGGCCACCCGCAAGAACGATCTGATCGCCACCTGAAACCAACCGCAACCGACGGAGGAGAGTCGTCATGTTGAGAGTAGTAAGCGCCACGCTGTTGGGAGCCGTGCTGTTTGCGGGTGCCGCCAGCGCGCAGGAAACCACCATCAAGTTCACGCTGGGCTGGAAGACGCAAGGCAGCGATGCCGCGTTCTTCGTCGCCAAGGACAAGGGCTATTTTAAAGAAGAAGGGCTGAACGTCGTCATTGACCAGGGCGAGGGGTCAGGTGCGACCGTCACGCGCGTGATGTCGGGCGCCTACGACGCCGGGTTCGGCGACGTCAACGCCATCATCCAGAACGCGTCGCTGAAGCCGCAGGAAGCCCCCGTCATGGTCTACATGATGTGGAACCAGCCGCCGTTTGCGATCGTCGCCAAGAAGGGCAACGGCATCGAGACCATCAAGGATTTCGAGGGCCACACGCTGGGTGGCGCGCAGGGCACGCCGACGACGCGGCTCTTGCCGGTGTTCGTGCGCAAGAACGGCCTCGAAGGCGAGAAGATCAAGATCTCCAACATGGCGCCCAACCTGCAGGAGCCGATGCTGATCAAGGGCGATATCGATGCTGCGCTGGTCTTCAACATCACCAGCTATTTCAATCTCGTGCTGAACCGTCAGGATCCGGACAAGGACTACAAGTGGTTCTCCTTCGGCGACTACGGCCTCGATCTCTATTCCAACGGCGTGATGGTCTCGCGCAAGCTCCTCGCGTCGAACCCGAAGGCGGTGGCCGGCCTCGTTCGCGCCGTCAACAAGGCGGCCATCGAAGTCGCCAAGGACCAGAACCTCGGCATGAAGGCCGCCGTCAATTACGACAATTTGATCAACGAAGCCGTCGAGAAGCGGCGCCTGCAATTCTCCTTCGAGAAGCTGATCGTCTCGCCCGAGATGAAAGAAATCGGTATCGGCGACATCAAGGACGACCGCATGACCCGCGCCATCGGCATCGTGGTCGAGGGCTATCAGCTTGCCCGCACGCCCGAGGTGAAGGAGATATTCTCGCGGGAATTCCTGCCGCCGCTGAAGGATCGCGAGCTGGTCTACACCGCGAACTGACGCTGCGCGTCATGGCCACGGAAGTCACGGCAACCAGCCTGTTCCGTGGTCCCGGCCGCGGTCTCGCCGACAATGTCGTGCTGAGGCACGAGGGCGGCGTCATCACTGCAATCGAGGAGGGCGCGGCGCCATCAGGCGGGCCGCGCTCTCTTATTATTCCGGCCTTCGTCAACGCGCACGATCACGCCCGGCCGACGGCGTCGTCCTTTGGCGCGCTTGGCATGCCCCTGGAAAGCTGGATCCTGCGTTCGGCGCTGGGTACGCCGGTCGATCCCTATCTGACGGCCGTCTCAGCCCTTGCGCGGTCGGCGCGCGCCGGCTGCGCCGCGATGATGGTTCATTACACCCGTCCAAGCGGAACCATGCCACTGGTGCAGGAAGCCAGGGCGATCGGCAAGGCTGCTGCGGACGTCGGCATCCGCATCGCCTTTGCGATTGCGGTACGCGACCAGAATCCGGTCGTCTATGGCGACGGCGAGCCGGTGTTGTCGAGTCTCTCGACGGACGACCGCACGACCATCGAGCAGATGTTCGTGCGGGCGCCGATGTCGCCCAGGGATTACATCGATCTCACGGATGCGATTGCCGCTGAAATCGCGGGGCCCAGGATTGATGTGCAGCTCGGTCCGGCCGGTGTGCAGTGGTGCTCGAAAGCGATGCTTGAGGCGGTGGCCGAGAACTCGGCGCAGACCGGCCGCCGCATTCACATGCATCTGCTGGAGACCGTCTACCAGCGCGCCTGGGCCGATCAGAACTATCCGCAAGGCATCGTGCGATATCTCCTCGACATTGGCTTCCTTTCGGAGCGGCTGACGCTCGCCCATTGCATCCACGCCCGTCCGGACGAACTGGAGATCATCGCCGCATCCGGTGCGCGCATCGTCACCAATTTCAGCTCCAACATGCACCTGCGTTCCGGCCTTGCGCCGATCGCAGCCGCCCATCGCTGCGGCTGCCGCATCGCCGTCGGCGTCGATGGCCTCGCGCTCGACGAGGACGACGACGCGCTGCGCGAAATGCGGCTGGTGCAGATGGCGCATGGCGGGCTCGGGTTCCAGCGAACCTGGACGCCGGCGGAATTCTTCGGGCTTGCCGTTCGCAATGGCCGCAACGCGACCGGCGCGCCGGGAACGGGCGAGCTCGAGCCCGGCGCGGTGGCTGATTTCGTCAGCATCGATCTCGATCGTCTCGACCGCGACCGCATCATGCCCGTCGATCCAATCGATCTCCTGTTCGCGCGCGGCAATGCCTCTTTTGTCCGCGACGTCGTCGTGGCTGGGCAAACCGTCGTGCGCGGCGGCCGCTGCATCACCGTCGATCTCGATAAGATCGAGCAGGAGCTTCGTGGTATCTATCGTGCCAGCGCCGAACGGCTCGCGCCGTTTCAGCGCGCGTGGCCGAAACTCTCTGACGGTGTGCAGCGCTGGTTTGAAACGCACATGCAGTGCAGCTAGCATCGCCTCTGCGCGGGATTTCGAGCGCAAATGCCGCTCGTTTCAATTCCGTGAAACGGAACAAAATTCCGTTCGGAGCAGATGTACGCGCCAGGGCTTGCCATTCTGGTGGTCTCGCTGGCATTCAATGCGCTTGGGGAATCCCTGCGCATCGTGCTCGATCCCACGATGAAGGATCGCTGACTCAGGGCGGAAACGACCAATGCCTTTCAAGAAGCTGCTGATCGCCAATCGCGGCGAGATCGCCATCCGCATTGCGCGCGCCGCCAGTGAAGCGGGGCTTGCCACGGTTGCGATCCATCCGGCCGACGATGCCGCCTCGCTGCATGTGCGCCGGGCCGATGAAAGCCACGATATCCCCGGCCGAGGTGCACGCGCCTATCTCGACATCGAGGCTGTCATTGCGGCCGCCAAGGCGACCGGCTGCGATGCGCTGCATCCCGGCTACGGTTTTCTCAGCGAGAACGTGGGCCTTGCGCGGCGCTGCGCCGAGGAGGCCATCACCTTTGTCGGCCCGTCGCCGGACGCGCTCGAATTGTTCGGCGACAAGGCCAAGGCCAAGGCGCTCGCCAAGAGTTCCGGCGTTCCCATCATCGAGGGAACGGAAGGCCCGACCACGCTGGAGGAAGCACGCGCTTTCCTCGTCTCGCACAGCGCGATCATGATCAAGGCGATTGCCGGTGGCGGCGGCCGCGGCATGCGTATCGTCGACGACCCCTCAAAGCTGGATGAAGCCTATGCGCGCTGCCAGTCCGAGGCGATGGCCGCGTTCGGCAGCGGCGATGTCTATGTCGAGCGGCTGATCCGCAAGGCGCGCCACATCGAGGTGCAGATCGTCGGCGACCGCCATGGCGCGATCAGCCATCTCTGGGAACGGGAATGCACCATCCAGCGCCGCAACCAGAAACTCATCGAGGTCGCCCCCAGCCCCTCGCTGAGCGAGGCGCTGCGCGCCCGCATCATCGAGGCGGCAAAACAGCTCGCGGCCGCGGCGCATTACGACAATCTCGGCACCTTCGAATTCCTCGTCGATGACGAGGCCAGCGGCAATGACGACCGCTTCGCCTTCATCGAGGCCAATCCGCGCCTGCAGGTCGAGCACACCGTGACCGAGGAAGTGCTGGGCATCGACCTCGTTCGGGCGCAACTCGCCGTCGCCGACGGCGTCACGCTCGGCTCGCTCGGGCTGGCGCAACCCTACGTGCCGAAGCCGCGCGGCTATGCCATCCAGCTTCGCGTCAACATGGAGACCATGGACGAGACCGGCGCGACGCAGCCGACAGGCGGTACGCTGGCGATGTTCGACCTGCCGTCGGGCCCCGGCGTGCGCATCGATACATTTGGGTACTCCGGATACAAGACGAGCGCCGCATTCGATTCCCTGCTCGCCAAGGTGATCGTGCATTCCACGTCAGCCGAATGGCGCGATGCCGTGCAGAAGGCGATCCGCACCCTGCGCGAATTCCGCATCGGTGGCGTTGCCACCAACATTTCCTTCCTCGCGGCGGTCCTCTCGCATGCGGATTTCGCCGCCAATCGCATCTCCACCGGCTTCATCGATACCCACATCGCCGATCTCGTCGGCGCCGCGGAGAATGTCGAATCGCTGCTGGTCGAGGAGGCGCACAGCGCGACCGGGCCGGTCGACGCCGCGCCCACGGCAGCGGGTCCCGCGGGCTCGGTCGCCGTTCCCGCACCGCTGCAGGGCACTGTCGTCAGCATTGATGTTGCGGAAGGCGACCTCGTTCGCCCCGGCCAGCAGATCGCCGTGCTCGAATCCATGAAGATGGAGCATCTCGTCAACGCGCCGCATGGCGGCAAGGTGACGAGGCTCGCCAGCGGCAGCGGCACCACTCTAATGCAGGGCGAGGCAATCCTGTTCCTCGAGCCGGTCGAGCTCGACGAGCACGATGTCGCAGAAGAAGCCGAGGTCGACCTCGATCACATCCGCGCCGATCTCGCCGAGCTGAATGCCCGGCACGCCATCACGAAGGACGAGAACCGCCCCGGCGCAGTGGAGCGGCGGCGCAAGACCAACCAGCGCACCGCCCGCGAGAACATCGCCCAGCTGGTCGATCAAAACTCCTTTGTCGAATACGGCTCGCTGGCGATCGCGGCGCAGCGCCGCCGGCGCAAGGTCGAGGACCTCATTCAGAATACCCCGGCCGACGGCCTGATCTCGGGCGTTGCCACCGTGAATGCCGACAAATTTGGCCCGGAAGGCGCGCGCTGCATGGTGATCGCCTACGACTACACCGTGCTCGCGGGCACGCAAGGCCATATGAACCACAAGAAGATCGACCGCATGCTCACGTTGACGGAGCAGTGGCGGTTGCCGCTGGTGTTCTATGGCGAGGGCGGCGGCGGCCGGCCGGGCGACACCGATCGGCTGGGGATGACCGGCCTCGACGGACCATCCTTCGTGCAATTCGCGAGGCTCTCGGGTCTGGTGCCAGTGGTCGGCATCGTCTCCGGCTATTGCTTTGCCGGCAATGCCGCGATGCTCGGCTGTTGCGATGTCATCATCGCCACGAAGAATGCGTCGATCGGCATGGGTGGCCCGGCCATGATCGAAGGCGGCGGGCTCGGCGTCTATCATCCGGCCGAGGTCGGCCCGGTATCGTTCCAGTCGCCGAACGGCGTGGTCGATATTCTGGTCGAGGACGAGGAGGAGGCGACCGCGGTCGCGCAAAAATATCTCTCCTATTTCCAGGGCGCGGTGAAGGATTTCAAGGCCGCCGACCAGCGCCTGCTGCGCCGCGCGATCCCGGAAAACCGCCTGCGCGTGTACGATATCAGAACCGTCATCGATCTTCTCGCCGACGAAGGCTCGGTGCTGGAGCTCCGGAAGGATTTCGGCGTCGGCATGATCACGGCCTTCATCCGCATCGAAGGCAAGCCGTTCGGCCTGATCGCGAACAATCCAAAGCATCTCGGCGGCGCTATCGACGCGCCGGCCGGCGACAAGGCGGCGCGTTTCCTGCAGCTCTGCGATGCGTTCGACATCCCGATCGTGTCGCTGTGCGACACGCCCGGCTTCATGGTGGGGCCCGAAGCGGAGAAGACCGCGATCGTGCGCCATGTCGCGCGGATGTTCGTGACCGGCGCGAGCCTCACCGTGCCGTTGTTCGGCATCGTCCTGCGCAAGGGCTATGGCCTCGGCGCGCAGTCGATGATCGGCGGCGGCTTCCACGCCTCCTTCTTCACCGTGGCGTGGCCGACCGGTGAATTCGGCGGCATGGGGCTGGAAGGCTATGTCCGGCTCGGCTTCCGCAAGGAGATGGAGGCGATCGCCGATCCCGTCGAGCGCGAGAATTACTACAAGGCCAAGGTCGCCGAGCTCTATGCCAACGGCAAGGCGGTCTCGATTGCATCCGTGCTTGAGATCGACGAGGTGATCGATCCCGCCGATACAAGGCACTGGATTATGTCTGGCCTGCGCTCGGTGCCGAAGACCGAACCGCGCACGCACAAGAAGCGGCCGTGCATCGACGCGTGGTGACGGTTACTCCGTCATTGCGAGGAGCGTAAGCGACGAAGCAATCCAGCTTTGCGTCCGCGGTGAAGGAAGCTGGATTGCTTCGCTTCGCTCGCAATGACGGGGTGAGAACCGGGGCTCCTTACAAATACCACGCCAGCACCGCCTTGAGCCGGGCTCCCTCGATCACCGGCAACACCACGATCTGGTGCATGCCGGCGGTGCGCGCCAGCGCCGCGGCGACGCAGCCGTCGACCTTGAGATGCTCGTTGATTGCGGGCATGCCGGTTGCCCACGCGCCGCCGATGGAGCCTTCGCCCTTGGCGATGCTCTTTCCGGCATAAAGTGAATCGAGGTCGGCGCCCTTGCTGCAATCGCCGGACTGGAACACCAGCGCGTCGCGTGCTTCATTGGGCACCCATATCTCGAAGCGCAGCGCGATCGGCGTGGCCTGCGCCGAGAGGAAGGTCATCACCCAGGTTTCGCGCTCGCCGGTGTGATAGGGAATGCCGACGCCGCAATTGATGCCGATCTCGGAGGCTTCCTCCCAGCGCAGGAACGCCTTGGAATTGTGGAGGTCCTTCACGATCAGCGGCATGCCGGCCTTCCAGGTCCGGCCAGGAAGGCCAAAGCCCCTCGGAAATCTTGTGTGCCGGGAATTGAACTCGAACATGTCGGCGGTGCCGTAATAGCCGTCGACCAGCGCCATCTCGTGCGAGCGCTCGGCATCGTTGTGCCAGAGCTCGATGGCGCCGACGTGTTTCTCGTCGTCACCGCAGAACAGCACCATCACGGCCATCAGGAATTCGCCGGCAAACACCGGCAGCGCGACGCCGCAGGTCAGCCCGGCCTCGATCGCCTCGTCGGTGCGCTTGAAATAGGAATTCGCGAACTTGGTCAGGATGACCGGATGCCCGCTCGCCCACGCCTTGCCGGGCAGGCCCTCGTCATAGGCAAACAGCGCGTTTTCGCTGACCGCCTTGAACTCGGCATATTCGGCGCTGCAGAGGCAGCCGCCGAATTCGAGCCTGGTGCGCGTGTGGTCCGGCACCCATAGTTCCACAAAGCGAATGAACGTCTTCATGTGACGCCCCAATGGCTTCAAATGCCGGCATGCCAGCATCCGCCATTTGGCGGCGTCATGGGCGTTCAAATTAGCGGCAGGGCGTGCTCAAACTTCGTGCGGGTCAGTTCACCTCTCCCCAGCGGGGAGAGGTCGGATTGCGAAGCAATCCGGGTGAGGGGGCGCATCCCACGAGAGACCGTGACCCCTCACCCGGCGCTACGCGCCGACCTCTCCCAATGGGAGAGGTGAATCCCGATGCCGTGCCACTTCAATCAACCTCGGCACCCGCTAGGCCAGCGTCAACTCGCTGTATCCCTTCGCCGCCACTTCGTCGCACCGCGCGCGATAGTCCGGCGCGCTGCCCGCGTAGCGCGCGACGATGCGGGTCGTCTTGCCCTCGACATTGCGGTTGATGCCGGTCATCCAGGAATCCACTTCGTAGGAAAGCAGGCCGACGCCTATCTCCTTGACATGATCGGTCCAGTCCTTGACGCCTTCGGGCGTTGCTTCCAGCCGCGTCAGGCCCTTGTCGCGCGCAAATCGCATCAGGCCGGTGACCCAATCGACGCTGTATTCGATACTGCGCGGGATGTTGCCGAGCGCGGTGTGCGGCCCCATGACCATGATCATGTTGGGGAAGCCGTGCACCATCAGGCCGAGATAGGTTTCCGGCCCGCTCTTCCATGCGTCCTTCAGCTTCAGTCCGCCGGCGCCGCGGAAATCGATCCTGTCGAAACTGCCGGTGATGGCGTCGAAGCCGGTGGCGTAGATGATGATGTCGAATTCGTATTCCTTCTCGCTGGTCTTGATACCCTTCGGCGTGATCCGCTCGATCGGCGTCTCCGAGATATCGACGAGCTCGACATTGGGCCGGTTGTAGACCTCGTAATAGAAGGTCTCCAGCGGCAGCCGCCGCGTGCCAAAGCCGTGGTTCTTCGGGATCAGCTTCTCCGCGGTCTTCTGATCCTTGACCCGCTCGCGGATCTTGCGCGCGATGAAATCGCTGATGGTGGCATTGGCCGCCTTGTCGATCAGTATGTCGCGGAAATTGCCCTGCCAGATGCCGAAGCCGCGCTCGCCATAGAGCTTCTCATAATGCGCCTCGCGCTCGGCGTCGGACACCTCGAACGCGCCACGCGGGTCAGGCGTATGGATGAAGCAGGCAAAGGTTTCCTGGCAGCGGGCGAAAATCTCGGGATAGCTCGCCTTGATCTTCGCCTGCGTCTCGGCGTCGATCTTGCCGTTGTGCAGCGGTGCCGCCCAGTTCGCCGTGCGCTGGAACACGGTGAGATGGCCGACTTCCGCGGCGATGGTCTGGATGGTCTGGATGCCGGTCGCGCCGGTGCCGATCACGGCGACGCGCTTGCCGGCGAAATCGACCGGCTCTTTCGGCCAGCGCGCGGTGTGGAAGGCCTGTCCCTTGAAGGAGTCGCGGCCTTCGATCCGCGGCAGTGTCGGCGTCGACAGCGGTCCGATGGCGGTGACGAGGAATCGGCAGGTGAAGGCGCTGCCGTCCTCCAGCGTGATACGCCAGCTTCGCGTATCCTCGTTGTAGATCGCTGACGTGACCCGGCTCCTGAACTGGATGTCGCGGCGCAGGTCGAGCTTGTCGGCGACGAAGTTGCAGTAGCGCAGCGTCTCCGGCTGGCCGGCAAAGTGCTCGGACCATTCCCACTCTTCCAGCAACTCCTTGGAGAAGGAGAAGCCGTAGGAATAGCTCTCGGAATCGAAGCGCGCGCCGGGATAGCGATTCCAGTACCAGGTGCCGCCGACATCGGTGCCGGCCTCGAACACGCGGGTGCGCAGGCCCAGCTCGCGCAGCCGGTAGAGCTGGTACATGCCCGACAGCCCGGCGCCGATGATGATGGCGTCGAAGTCGAGGGCGGAATTCGGCGGTGAGGCGGTCACTCCGGCGTTTCCCCTTTTGTTTCGGGAAGGCTAGCCGTTCCGCTGCCGGGGAACAAATGCCCTGCAAGCATGGCGGTTGCAGATTTTCGTGTGGCTGGCGAAACTATGAGGAAATAAATCCCGCGGGAGGGGGCATGACGGAAGGACGCTACCGGCTGATCGGATCGACCGCGTCGCCCTATGCGATCAAGCTGCGCGCCCTCTTGCGCTATCGCCGCATCCCCTTCGACTGGGTGATCATGACCAAGGCGCTGCGTGCGGCGACCGCGCATCTCAAGCCGATGCTGATCCCGGTGCTGCAATACCCCGACGGCAGCTATCGCGGCGAGACCACGACGCTGGCCTATGACCTGGAGGCGCGCCACCGGGAACGCTCGGTTATCCCCGAGGACAAGGCGGTCGGCTTCGTCTGCGACCTGCTGGAAGACCTCGCTGACGAATGGGCGGTGAAGCCGCTGTTCCTGTTTCGCTGGTGGGATCCGGAAGACCAGGCCTATGTCTCGCGCTGGGCCGGCGAAGAATGGTCGACCTCGGACGCCGAGACCGGCAGCGCGCAGGAGATCGAGGAATTCCGCAAGCGGCAGATTTCGCGCATGGTCATTCTCGGTGCGACGGAGGAGAACAAGCCGTTGCTGGAGGAGAGCTATCGGCGCATCCTGGCCGCATTCGAGCCGCATGTCGGCATGAACAAATATCTGTTCGGCAGCCGGCCTTCGCTCGCCGATTTCGCCTGGTTCGGCCAGCTCAGCGAGATGGCGACGGACCCGACGCCGATGCGGATCATGCGCGAGGTGGCGCCGTTCACCGATCACTGGGTGCGGCGGCTCGATGATGCGTCCGGTGTCGAGGGTGAATGGGCTCCGCGCGCGCAGGCGCTCGGCGGCGTGGCAGAGGCACTGCTCAGGATTGCCGGCGAACTCTATCTGCCGTTCCTGGTCGCCAATGAGCAGGCTTTTGCGAAGGGACTTGATCGGCTGGAGATGAAGGTCTGGGGCCTGCCTTACGCGCTGGCGCCGTTCAAATACCAGGTCAAATGCCTGCAGCAATTGCGGGAGAAATTTGCCGTGCTCGACGCGTCATCGCGGTCAGCGCTGCGGCCGGTGCTGGAACGCACCGGCTGTTGGCAGCACCTCGCTTAGCCCTTGGGGAAATCCCGGCGCATCGCGATCTCGGCGGCATCGCCCGGGGATAGCACGCCGGTCGTGAATGCCTTCTGCGGCTCGGTGACGATGTCGTAAAGCTTGAGCTGCTTGATCGGCTTGGCGAGCAATTCCTTGATGCAGTCCGCCAGCGTGCCCGTGTGCACCATGTACGGCTCACTGCTGTCCAGGCGCTCGTTCTTCAGCGATGGCCATTTCTTGAGGTCGGCAGGAGCGTCGTAGGCGATAGGAACGTTTTCTCGGAACATGGCCGGCTCGCGGTAAATCGCCGAGCTGCTCTGCCATGTTCCGGGAACATGGTTGGGCTCGCGGCAAATGACCGCAGAGTTTAGCCATAGGCGGTAAACGGATTCCCAATGGGCGGTCCAATGCGCCGTGCGCAAATGTTGAGGTCCGCGCAAATGAATGGGCCCCGGTGCACGGTGGCATCGCGGGGCCCTGGGGTTCTTCGTCTCTGCGAAGAGATGTCTGGCATACGTCAGTTGGTGCTCAGGATCGACATGGCACGTGGCCTTTGCGCCTCCAATCCTGCGTCTATGTCAAATTGTCGGCAGCGCAACGCGGGGTTAGCAGCTGACTAGCCTCGCCTCGCACTGTGACCTTGCCAAGCAAGGTCGCATATCTGAGCCGGTGGCGTCATGCTCCTCTCCAAGAATGGGCCGACGGACACGGTCTGAATTGACACTATCCGCATTCCTGCCTGCCGTCCGGTGCTGGGCCGTTCGGCAATTCCTGCGGGGCGGGAAGCCAGTGCTTCGCATCCCCTACAGGTGCAGCACACGCGAATGCTGCGCCCGATATTTCGAGGTGTCAAGTTGGGCTTGTATCGGGTTCCCGCGGTTTTGCACCGTCATCCCTAACGGATGGTTCCCGACATTAGCGGTGCCGCTTGCCCAACGCCGCCTCGGCGCTGTCGGGGTTCTTGATGCGCTCGACCAGCATGTCGATGCGATCGGTACCCCAGAACAGTTCGTGATTGAACACCATGGTCGGCACACCGAACACGCCGAGCATTTCGGCTTCATCGATGATGCGATCGTGCTCGGCGCGCGCGTCGCCATGCACATAGGCTTCGTAGTCGGCCGTCGAGCCGCCGAGCGAAGCGATGATCGCGCTCATCTCCGGCAGCTCGTCGATGTCGAGCTCGTGGGTCCAGAACTTCTTGAACACCGCATCGTGATAGGGACGGAAGAAACCATTGCGCTGGGCAAACAGCATGCCGGCGCTGGCGTAGAAGCCGTTGTAGATGCGTCGCGGTCCCTTGATGGTCAGGCCCTGCGCGTTGGCGAGCCGCCGCGCGTCCATGTAGGAGTAACGTACCTTGCGCCAGAAGTGCGGCGTGCGCTCCTCCACCGCGCCCATGAATTCGGGAATGCGCAGCGTGTAGGGCCGGCATTCCAGCTCGACGCCGAGTTGCTGTTCGAGCTCGAACAGCCGCTTGTTGGCGATATAGGCGAACGGGCTCTTGTAGTCGGTGTAGACGCGAACGCGCGGGCGGGCCATCGGCGGCTCCATCAGGCTTTGGTCTGCTTGTAGTCGGCGAGGTCCACGTCGTGCGTCATCTGCCAGTAATCGACGAACCGCCACGGCATCGCGGAGAATACGCGCCCGCGGGCGTTGCGATAATAGGTGGTCATGCCCGGATGGGTCCAGATCATCTGCTCGTGCTCGGCGTCGACCTTGCGCACATATTCGTCATGCGCCTCCGGTTTGACGTCGATCGCGGCAACGCCATTCTCGATCATCTCGACCAGGCAGGAGGTGATGTAGCGGCTCTGGCATTCCGACTGGAAGATCACGCTGCCGCCATGCGCCGGGCCGGTATTCGGCCCGAGCATCACGAACAGGTTCGGAAAGTCTGGCACGGTGAGACCCAGATAGGCCGTCGGATTGTCGCCCGCCCAGGCCTGCCTCAGGTTCTTGTTATTGCGCCCGGTGATGTTGAGCCGCGCCGCCATTTCCGTGACCTTGAAGCCGGTGGAGATCACGATGAGGTCGTGCTTGCGCAGTCTGCCGTCGGCCGTGACGATACCCTCGGGCGCAAAACGGTCGATGGGATCGGTGACCAGCTCCACGTTGGGTTTGGTCAGCGTCTTGAACCAGTTATTGTCGAGCAGGATGCGCTTGCCATAGGGCGGGTAGGTCGGCACGCATTTCTCGATCAGGTCCGGCCGGTCCTTCAGCTCGGACAGGATGAAGTCGGTCAGCTCCTCGCGATGCCGGTCATTGCCCTTGTTGACGGCGCGCTCGGCATGCGGCCAGGCCGGGTCCTTGCGCAGGAACGGCAACAGGCCGTCGCCATAGCGCCAGAACATGTTGAAACGGTACCACTGCACATAAAACGGCAGATGCGCCAGCAGCCATTGCGCGCCGTCGGTGATCGGATCGGAATAGCCTTTCACCGGCCGCGCCCATTGCGCGGTGCGCTGATAGACTGTGACGGAGGCGACGCGGTCCGCGATCGACGGCACCAACTGCATGGCGGTGGCGCCGGTGCCGATCACGGCGACATGCCTGCCGTCGAGCTTGATGTCGTCGCGCCACAGCGCCGAATGGATGGTCTCGCCCTTGTAGGTCTCGTCATCCTTGAACCGGGCAGGGGCGGGATCGTTGAGCTGGCCGATGGCGCTGACGAGGGCCGTCGACTCGACCGTCTCCTCGCCCTTCTCGGTGCGCAGCGTCGAAATCCAGCGCTTCCTGCCTTCGTCCCAGCGCGACGAGGTCAGCTCGGTCTTCAGCCGCACATGCTTGCGGATATCGTGCTCGGTGACAACCTTCAGCAGATAATCGTGCAGCTCCTGACGCTGTGCGAAGTAACGCGTCCAGGGATTACGCTTGCCGAAGGAGAAGGAATAGGAGTGGTTCGGCGTATCGACGCCGCAGCCGGGATAGCGGTTGACATACCAGGTGCCGCCGATCTCGGCGTTCTTCTCCACGATGGTGTAGGAGATGCCGAGCCGGCCCAGCGCCACGCCGAGCGCAATGGCGCAGACGCCGGCGCCGGCGATCAGCACATGCTGCGCGGCAAGCGCCGCATCGGAAGGGCGCTTCGTCCAGCGCATCTCGCGCGGAATAAAACCCATCTCTTCGCGCATCAGCGGCGCATATTCCGGCGTGACCTTCTCGCCGAGCGTGGCGCGCATCATCCGCAGCATCAGCTCGTTGCCGGGATCCGTGATCGCTGGCTTCGGCTCGCCGTGTTCGAACAGTTTCAGCACGGCGGCGCGGATTTCGTCCTGGATCTCCTTCGGCACCCCCGCATCGGGGTCGGGGATCAGCCGCACGTCACGCTTGGGCGCATAGGGCGGCTCGAGCCAGCGCTCCTCGCCCGTCATGTGCACCAGCACCATGAGGAGCACGCGGATATCGCCTTCCGAGATCGCGGAGGCGAGATCGAGCTTCTTGCGAGGGAGTTCGACGTTCATATGATCACCTCAACTGGCCGGCGGCTGCGGCAGGCCGCCATAGGCGCCCCAGGTGGAACCTGCGAGATAACCGCAATCCACGGGCAGGTTGATCCCGGTGACGGCGCTGGCCAGCGGCGACAGCAACCAGGCGATCGCCTGCGCCACCTCCACCGGCTCCACCATGCGATTCATGGCGGCGTAGCGCTCCATCAGCGGCTTGTTCATCGCGCCGGAGGCGATGCCCGCTTCCAGCATCGCGGTGCGGGTGAAGCCGGGCGACACCGCATTGACGCGTACGCCGACGCGGCCCCATTCGGCGGCAAGCGTCTGCGTCACCTGGATCACGCCGGCCTTCGCTGCGGTGTAGGCATGGATCGGGCCCGACGTCATGCCGGCGACGGAAGCAACATTGACGATGGCGCCATGGCGGCGCGCGGCCATGCGCACGCCGACGCTGCGCGCCACCATGAATGTGCCGCGCAGGTCGATGTTGACCTCGCGGTCCCATTGCTCCATCCGCACCTTCTCGAGCCTGTGCATCTTGCCGAAAATGCCGGCGGCGTTGACGAGGCCCGTGATCGGCCCGTGCGCCTTCTCGATGTCGGCGACACCGGCGATCACGGTGCCTTCGCTGGCGACATCGAACGGCGCGGGCCACAGGATCGCGCCGCCCGGCAGCGGCTCGGGCTGGATATCGACAATGACGACCTCCTTGCCCTGTCCGGCCAGCAGCGTCGCGGTCGCAGCGCCTATGCCGCGGCTGCCGCCGGTGACGAGGATGATGCCTTCGCTCATTTCCGCTTGCCCTCCGGCTTGAGCAGCCCGCGCGTGATCAGCTTCTCATAGGCGGTCTTGACGTGCTCGGGTACGTCGACCACCCCGCCATCCTTGGCATAGGAATAGCGCAGGCTGAGATAGCCGCGCCCGCCCATCAGGAGGTGCACGATCGCCTCGAACTCGTCGTCGCTGTAATCGACGATGGCGCCGGCGTCCCTCGCGCGCTGCAGGATGCGGACATAGGCGGTGGCGACGTTCTCGAGGTGCTTCTGGTAGCCGTTCGGCGCAAAGAACTCGGCTTCGTTGAGGATACGCAAAAATTCCGGCACCTCGCGGATGAAATCAAAAAACGCCGCAAAGCGCTCGATCTCCTGCCGCGCCGCATGTCCGGTCGAGGTGCGGTCGCGGATGAAGCGCACCATGTCGATGCCGATCTTGGGCAGCAACTGATCCAGCAGTTCCTGCCGGTTGACGAAGTGATTGTAGAAGGTGCCTTGCGCCACGCCGGCCTGTTCGGTGATGCGGGCGACGGAGGCTTCCGCATAGCCGACCCTTCCGACTACTTTGGTCGCGGCCTCAAAGATCTTCTGCTTGGTCCAGGCGTTGCGTTCGACCCGGTTGAGCTTCGTCACTTTCGCAGATGCGGTCTGTGTCATGCTGTTGTCTCGAGTTCGGCGCGCAGCACGCGCTTCAACACTTTTCCGGAAGGGTTTCGCGGCAGGCTGTCGCGGATGATGAGGTCCTTCGGCACCTTGAAGCCGGCGAGCCGCGCGCGGCAGTGTTTTGCCAGATCGGGCAGGGCGAGCGCGGCGCCCTCGGCGAGCACGACGATGGCGACGGGTTTTTCACCCCAGCTCGCATCCGGCAAGCCGATCACGGCAACCTCGCGCACCTCCGGCAGTTCATAGATTACCCGCTCCACTTCCGAGGAGGCGATGTTCTCGCCGCCGGAGATGATCATGTCCTTCTTGCGGTCGGTCAGGTACAGGAAGCCGTCGGCATCGAGATAGCCGACATCGCCGGTGCGGAACCAGTCGCCGAAGAAGGCGGACGCGGTCTTCTGCGGATCCTTCCAGTAGCCTTTTGTCACTTTCGGTCCGCGCAGGCAGATCTCGCCGTTCTCGCCCGGCGCCAGTTTGTTGCCGGCATCGTCGCGGATTTCGATCTCGACATGGGCAATGGCGCGGCCCGTCGAACCGATCTTCTCGATCTCGCGGCCCGCCTCCATGAAGGTGTCGCCGCCGACGGTTTCGGTCAGGCCGTAGGCGTCGATGTAGCGCGCGTTCTTGAAGTACTCGGAGAAAGCGCGGATGCGCATCTCCGGCGTCTTCTCGCCGCCGCCGATGGTCCATTTGAGGCTACTGACGTCGTAGCGCTCGCGGGTGGGGCAGGTGAGTATCGCCGTCGTCATCACAGGCGCAAACCATGCGGCGTTGAGCCAGTCCTTCTCGATAGCCTCCAGCGCCGCTTCCGGTTCGAAATTGCGGTGAACGCAGAGCATGCCGCCGTGCCAGAGCACAGCAATGCCGGGGAGATCAAGCGCGCCGACATGATAGAGCGGGCCGACGACGAGCAGCCGCGTGTCGGCGTTGAGCCCGAGCACGATGGTCTGATCGGCGGATTTCCAATAGAGGTTCTCGTAAGACAGCATCACGCCCTTGGGCCGGTCCGTCGTCCCCGAGGTATACATCAGCCGCATCAGGTCGCCGGGCGTGACCGGCGCCATCGCTGCAGGCGCGACGTCGCCTGCGATCTCAGTGATGCTGCCCTGCGCAGCTTCATCAAGCAGCACCACCGGCGCGCCGCCTGATGCAATCGACGCCAACTCCTCATCCGCAATCAGCAGCTTCGCGCCGGCATTGCCGACGATGTAGCCGACTTCATCGGCAGATAAGCGATAATTGATCGGCAAGAACACCGCGCCAATATGGCTTGCCGCAAACACCAGTTCGAGGAACGCCGCGCTGTTCTTCATCAGGACGGCAACGACATCGCCGCGGCCAATGCCGCGCGAGGCGAGCCAGCTGGCCGCTTTGCCGATGCGCGCATCGAAGGTTGCGTAGGAGATTTCCTCGCCGCGATATTTCAGCGCACAGCGGTCGGGAGTCCGCCTCGCATGAAACGCGATGAAGCTCGACAGGTTGATCATTTGCCGCTCGAAAAGCCGGCTTTCCGGCTTCGTTTCCTTCCCCGATGAATAATGACTCATAATTCATAATCGGCTTGACGTCACCCCCTTGGCTCTGAAATCCTGCGATGCACGGAGACGGAACGATCTCCGGCAAGAAATATTCAAGGGATTTTGGGAAACGAAACCCGACCAGGGAGAGGAAAATGACGAGAACCCGCAAACCGGGCATCAGCCGCCGCACGACTCTCGCACTGATGGGCGGTGGCGTTGCCAGCCTCGCTGCACCGTGGGTCGCCAGCGCACAAGCCAAGACCATCAAGATCGGCATGCCGACGATTTTGTCCGGCCGTGTCGCGCAGCTCGGCACTTCCTCGCGCAACGGCGTGATGATCGAGGTCGAGAAGGTCAACGCGTCAGGCGGTCTCGCCGGCCGCCAGATCGAGATGGTGATTCGCGATTCCAAGGGCCAGCCGCAGGAAGCCGCCCGCGTTGCGCGCGAGCTCGTCAACACCGACGGCTGCGAACTGCTGATCGACGCGGAAGCTTCCTCCGGCGCGTTTGCCGTGCATGAAGTGGCGCGCGACCTCGGCGTGTTCTGCATCCACACCAATTCGGAGACGTCGTCGCTGACGGCCGATCCCAAGCAGCACATCCCGAATGCCTTCCGCACCGCGCGGCAGGGCGTGCATGACTCGATTGCCGGCGGCAACTATGCGGCGGCGATTGCGAAGGCCAAGGGCCTAAAGAAGTGGGCGACCTGCGGTCCGGATTATGCCTATGGCCGCGACACGACAGGCGAGTACACGACTTACCTCAAGCGCTTTGCGCCCGACGTCGAGATCATCAGCGAGTCCTGGCCAAAGCTGTTCCAGCCCGATTACACGGAGGTGGTGACCAAGATCCTGCAAGCCAAGCCGCAGGCGCTCTACACCTGTCTCTGGGGCGGCGATCTCACTTCCTACATCGATCAGGCCAATATCTATGCGTTGTTCAGCCAGATGGAGGTTTTCGCGGTCAACATGGCCGACTACACCGCGCTGACGGTGGTGAAGAACCTGCCCAAGGGCATCCACTCCGGCAACCGCTACATCAAGACCTATCCGGGCACGCCCGAGAATGCGGCCTGGGGCGATGCCTACAAGGCGAAGTATGGGGAGTATCCCACCAACTGGTCGTGGGAAAATGCCACCGCGATCATGCTGATGGCGGAAGCCGCCAGGAAGGCCAACTCCGCCGACGGCAAGAAGCTCGCGGAAGCGATGAAGGGCCTCAAGATCAAGTCGCCCTTCGGCGCCGACGGCACCGTGACGATGCGCGCCGAGGACAACACGCTGGTCGGCTATGCCATCGGCTGGGGAACCACGATCCCGCAGGAGCCGTATGTGCCTGACGTGAAGCCCGGCGACTGGAAGATGATCTTCGAGCTCGAAGCCGAGTGGAAGAAGAGCAAGGGTTTTACCTGATCGAAGCAGCGACGCGGAGGCGGCAAGCGCTGTCTCCGCTGTCGTGACATGGATTCCTTGCGGGTCCGCGCTGGCGGCCCGCCTCAGCAGGTAATTTCCCGTGGATCTCGACGCGCTCACCGGCTGTCTCACCACATCTGCCTGTCTGGTGACGCAGACCACCAGCGGCCTCATCATCGGCATGCTGCTGTTCCTCGTCGCCGTCGGGCTGACGCTGATCTTCGGCGTGCTGAAGGTGGTCAATTTCAGCCACGGCGCCTTCTACATGTTCGGCGCCTATTTCGCGATGACGACCTATCAGTTGTCAGGCAGCTTCGCGCTGGCAATGCTGGCCGGCGCGGTGGGCACCGCGATCATCGGACTGATCTTCGAGCGCGGCTTCATGAGCCGCGTCTACGGCCGCGACGTGCTGATGCAGCTCCTCGTCTGCTACGCCTTCGTGCTGATCTTCGACGATGTCGTGCGCATGGTCTGGGGCCCGGAATTCAAGTCGATGGGCATGCCATCAGCCTTCCAGGTGATGCCGCTGTTCATCGCCGGCGGCGTGGTGCCGCCATACTATCTGCTGCTGATCGGCGTCGCGCTGGTCGCCGCCCTGGTCCTCGGCCTCGGTCTGGCGCGCACGCGCATCGGCAAGGTGATCCGCGCCGCCGCGCATAATCCCGGCATGGTCTCGGCGCTCGGCATCAATACCGGGCTGATCTATGGCGGCGTATTCGCGCTCGGCGGCGGCCTTGCGGGCCTTGCCGGCGCGCTCGCCGCACCCGTGCGCTCGCTGACCCCCGGCATGGGATTCTCGGTGCTGATCGAATCCTTCATCGTCACCGTCATCGGCGGCATGGGCTCGATATTGGGCGCGCTGGTCGGCGCGCTCCTGATCGGCCTGATCCGCTCCTTCGGCTCGCTCGGCTTCCCGCTGTTCACGGAAGGCCTGATGTATCTCTTCATGGTGATCGTGCTGGTGTCGCGCCCGAGTGGCCTGTTCGGCAAGGAAGTGGCATGAGCGAGCTTCAGGCCGGGCAGGGCGCAGCCCTCAACATTTCCGACGCGAAGTCGACGCGCTACCGCGACGTCATCATCGCGCTGATTGCCTTTGTCGTGCTGGCGCTGCTGCCGATGCTCACCTCAAGCAAGTTCCTGCTCGACTTCGTGATCCGCTGCTCGGCCTATGGCCTGTTCGCGACCTCGCTGAATTTGCTGGTCGGCTATACGGGGCTGACATCCTTCGGCCATGGCATGTTCTTTGGGCTCGGCGCCTACGGCTATGGCCTGATCATGCAGAAGACCGGCGTTCCCATTCCCGTGGCCTTTGTCGCCACGCTGCTGATCACGTTTGTATTCGCGACCGTGATCGGCGCGATCTGCGTGCGCCTGAAGGAAATCTACTTCGCCTTCGTCACCCTGGCGTTCCAGATGCTGATCCACTCCACGATCCTGTCCTGGGTGTCGTTCACCGGCGGCGACCAGGGCCTGCGCGGCGGCATCCCGCGGCCGCCCTTTCTCGGCATCGATCTGTCCAACCATCTGCACCTCTACATCTTCAGCTGCGCGCTGCTGGTGATTGGCCTCCTGCTGATGCGCCAGATTGCGCAGTCGCCGTTCGGCTATACCTTGCGGATGATCCGCGACAATGCCACGCGCGCCAGTTTTGTCGGCATCGACGTCTATCGCGCCAAGCTCACCATCTTCGTGCTGGCAGCGCTGTTCGCCTCCGTCGGCGGCATGATCATGGCGCTGTTCGTCTCCGGCGCCTATCCCGAGTTCGCCTACTGGACCATCTCGGGCGAGGGCATCTTCATCAACATGCTCGGCGGCGTCACGACGTTCCTTGGCCCGATGGTCGGCACCGTCTTGCTGCTGATCCTCAACGATACCGTGACGCGGCTGACCGAATATCACGGCATCGTGCTGGGCATTGTGATCCTGTTCTTCGCCATCGGCCTGCGCAAGGGCCTGATGGACTTCGTCTTCGAGTGGTATGCGCAGCGGCGTGATGCGGCGAGGGAGCGCGGCTGATGCTGGAGATTCGCGACCTCGCAAAATCCTTTGGCGGCGTCAAGGCGACCGACAACGTCTCGCTCGATTTCGCCGATGGTTCGCTTACCGCCGTGATCGGCCCGAACGGCGCGGGCAAGAGCACGTTCTTCAACCTCATCACCGGAGCGCTGCGGCCGGATGCCGGAACGATCAAGCTCGACGGCGTCGATCTCGCCGGCCGTTCGCCGCCCGAGATCGTCCGCCATGGCATCGGCCGAGCCTTCCAGGTCGCAAGCATTTTTCCCTCGCTCACCGTCGAGGAAACCATGTTGGCTGCCGTCGGCGCGGACCTGCGCCGCGCCGGCGTGCTGCACCGCCGCTTTCCGCTTGGTGAGACCCGCGACCGCGCCGAACAGGCGATGGAGCTATTGGGCCTCGCCAACAAGCGCCGGCGCACCGCGGCGACGCTGTCGCACGGCGACCAGAAGCTGCTCGACATCGCGCTGGCGCTGGTGCTCGACCCCAAGGTGCTGCTGCTGGACGAGCCGACCGCCGGCATGGGTACGGAAGAACGCTGGCGCATGATCGACAAGGTGCGCGAGCTCTGGGAGAGGCAGAAGATCACCGTGGTATTCATCGAGCACGACATGGATATCGTGTTCAAGATTGCGCCGGAGATCGTCGTGCTCTGCTACGGCCGCATTCTGGCCAAGGGCACGCCCGATGCCATCCGCCGCAACCAGGACGTCATCGACGCCTATCTCGGCACCGAACATCATGCGGGAGCGCACGCATGAGTGAGGCCGTCGTCAGGGTCGAGGATCTCGACGTCTATTATGGCACCAGCCAGATCCTGTTCGGCGTTGGGCTAGCGGTGCGGCAGGGCGAGACCATGGCGCTGCTCGGCCGCAACGGCGCCGGCAAATCCACCACCATGAAGGCGATCATGGGGCTGGCGCCGGCGCGGCGCGGCAGGGTGATGCTGCACGGGCAGGTGGTATCCGGCATGAAGCCGCATGCGATTGCGCGCGCAGGCCTCGGCTTTGTGCCGGAGGATCGCCAGATCTTTCCCGAACATACCGTCGAGGACAATCTCGTCATCGGCCGCAAGAAGGGGGCGAAGGGCGAGGACGAGTGGCCGATCCGGCGCATCTATGACGTCTTTCCGCTGCTGGAGCCGCTGCGTCAGCGCATCGCCGGCCGGCTCTCCGGTGGCGAGCAGCAGATGCTGGCGATCGCCCGCACTCTGATGGGCAATCCGGCCCTGCTGCTGCTGGACGAGCCGAGCGAGGGGCTGGCGCCGATCATCGTGCAGCGGATCGGGGAATTGCTGCGGCAGCTCCGCTCGACCGGCGCCACGGTGCTGATCGCCGAGCAGAACATGCATTTTTGCCTTGGCCTTGCGAGCCACGCGACGGTTATCGACAAGGGCCAGATCGTCTACACATCCTCCATCGAAGAGCTGAAGGCCAACGACAACATCCGGCAGCGCTATCTCGCGCTGTGATGTCATTCCGGGGCGATGCGAAGCATCGAACTATGGGCCGCGCTTGCGCCCCTGAGAATCTCGAGATTCCGGGTCTGGCCCTTCGGACCATCCCGGAATGACGGCCGAGGTTGGAGACAAGGGAGGAATCATGGCCGGCAAACTGACGCCGACCCACGAGGCGCCGTACCGGGGCCTCAAGGTGCTCGATTTCGGGCAGGGCATCGCCTCGCCCTATGCCGCGATGCTGCTCGGCGTCTACGGCGCCGATGTCATCAAGGTGGAGCCGCCCGAGGGCGACTGGTCGCGCTTCCTCGGCACCACCTATGGCAATCACACCACGCTGTCGGCGGTCTATAACCGCGGCAAGCGCAGCCTCTGTCTCGACATGAAGCACAAGGACGGCGTCGCCATTGCGAAGCGCCTCGCCAAGGACAGCGACGTCCTGATCGAGGGCTTTCGTCCCGGCGTCGCCGCGCGGCTTGGCCTCGGCTACGAGGAACTGTCGCGCGACAATCCCGGGCTGATTTATCTGTCCGTCAGCGCCTTCGGCCAGAGCGGGCCGTACTCGAAACGGCCGGGCTCGGACTCGGTGGCACAGGCCTTCTCCGGTCTCGTCTCGGTCAATCCCGGTAATGACGGCGTCCCGCACCGCGTCGGCACCACCGTCTCCGACGTCGTCACCGGCGTCTATTCCTTCCAGGCCATCGCCACCACGTTGTTCGCGCGCATGGCGACCGGCACCGGGCGCTGGATCGACGTCAACCTCGCGCAATCGACCGCCGCGCTGCTCGGCCACAAGGCCGCCGAGCATGTGCTCGAAGGCGGCGCGCCCCGCGCGCTCAACGTGCCCGCGGGCGTTTATCAATCCAGCGACGGCTGGATGATGGTGACCCTGGTCAACGAACCCCAATACAAGCGCCTCTGTTCTGCGATCGGCCGCGAGGACCTCGCCACCGATCCGCGCTTTGCCGATTTCGCAGCGCGTGCGGATTCAGCCGATGCGCTGATCCCGCAATTGCGCGAAGTCTTCCGTACCCAGTCCAGCGAAACCTGGATGACGCGGCTGCATGCGGCCGACATCATCGCGGAGCCCATCCATACGCCCGGCGACTGGCTGCACAGCGCCCACGTCGAGGCGACAAAGGCGGCCGTGCGCCAGGATACGCCGGGTGTCGGCGCGGTCTATTCCCCGCGCACGCCGGGGATCGCCAGCCTTTCCGAAGACAATCTGTGCCCGGCGCCCGATATCGGGCAGGACAGTGTCGCGGTGCTGCTGGAAGCCGGCTTCGAGCGCAGCGCCATCGACGATCTCATCAGGGCGGGCGCGGTACGTCAGGCCAACGGAGGAAAGCCATGAGTGCCGATCTTGTCAGGTATTCCGTCTCCGGCGGCATTGCCGAAATCATGCTCGACCGCGCGCCGGTCAATGCGCTGAGCATGCCGCTGATCGATGCGTTGCTGGCGGCACTGGCGAAAGCGCGCGATGACGAAAGCGTGCGCGCCGTCATCGTCGGCAGCGCGCACAAGGTGTTTTGCGCCGGACTCGATCTCGACATCGTCAGGGGCAAGCCCGGCATCGAGACCAAGAAATTCCTCGAAAAACTCTATTTCGCGCTCAACGACACCCAATACCGCATGGGCAAGCCGACGATTGCCGCCGTCGACGGCGCGGTGCGCGCGGGCGGCATGACGATCGCGATCTCCTGCGACATGGTCATCGCGGGCGATGCCTGCACCTTTGGCTATCCCGAGATCGACGTCGGGCTGATCCCCGCGATCCATTTCGTGCAATTGCCGCGGCTGGTCGGCAAGCACCAGGCGTTCGGGCCGCTGTTCCTCGGCGATCCCTTCGATGCCGCGACCGCCTTCCGCATGGGCCTGCTCAGCGAGGTCGTGCCGAAGGGCACCGCACTCGACCGCGCCCGCGAGATCGCGCGGCGGCTCGCCGCAAAATCGCCCATCGTGATGAAGATCGGCCGCGACGCCTTTGTCCGCGCGGTCGACGCCGATTTCCGCCGCTCGGTCGAGAATGCAGCCGAAAGCTTTGCGCTGGTCGCGACCACGGAAGACTGTCAGGAAGGACTTAACGCGTTCGTCGAGAAGCGGACGCCCAATTACAGGGGACGCTAATGCCAGGAATGTATTTCGAGGAATTCGTCGTCGGAAAGGAGTATCACCACGCGTTCACGCGCACGGTGACCGAGATGGACAACACCATGTTCAGCCTGCTGACCATGAACCCGCAGCCGCTGCATATCGATGCGCATTTCTCCGAGAAGACCGAGTTCGGCCAGCGGCTGTTCAACAGCATCTATACGCTTGGCATTATGATAGGCATGACCGTCTACGACACCACGCTCGGCACGACCGTCGGCAATTTGGGCATGACCGAGGTGAAATTCCCAAAACCCGTGTTCCACGGCGATACCTTGCAGGCGCACACCAAGATCATCTCCAAGCGCGAGAGCAAGTCGCGGCCGGGGCAGGGGATCGTCGAGTTCGAACATACCGCGACCAACCAGCGCGGCGAGGTGGTGGCGAGTTGCCGCCGTACCGGGCTGATGCTCGGCCGGCCGAAGGCTTAAGAAATGCGCTCGCTCCTGTTCGTTCCCGGCGACAGCGTCCGGAAATTCGAGAGCGCCAAGAAGACGGCGGCCGACGCGCTGATCCTCGATCTCGAGGACTCCATCGCGCCTGAGGGCAAGCTCGCGGCGCGCGGCATCACGCGCCAGATGCTGGACGACCGCAACCCCGCGCAGCAGATGTATGTCCGCGTCAACGCGCTCGACACTGACATGACCCTCGGCGATCTCGCCGCCGTGATGCCGGGCAGGCCCGACGGCATCCTGCTGCCGAAATGCGCAGGGGCTGCCGACGTCAACCAGCTCTCTCTTTATCTTGATGCGTTCGAGGCCGCATTCGGCATCGAGCACGGCACCACCCGGATCATGACGGTCGCCACCGAAACCGCGCGCGCCGTGCTGAAGCTGATGGATTTCGAGAACATGAGTCCGCGCCTGTGGGGCATGATGTGGGGCGCGGAGGATCTGGCCGCTTCGCTCGGCGCCTCGCGCAACCGCACCGACGGCAAGTTCAACTCGCCCTTCGTGCTGGCGCGCGATCTCTGCCTGATTGCGGCCGCCGCCGCCGGCGTTGTTCCCATCGATACCATCGCAGCCGACATCAACGATCTCGACGCGCTGAAAGCCGAGTCCATCGCGGCGCGTCAGGATGGCTTCCTGGCGAAAGCCGTGATCCATCCCAAACATGTCGATGTCGTCAACGCCGCCTTCATGCCGACCGACGAGGAAGTCGCCTTCTCGGAACGGGTGGTCGCAGCATTCGCCGGCAATCCGTCGGGCGTGGTCAAGATGGACGGCAAGATGCTCGACAAGCCGCATCTGCGCGCCGCGGAGAAGATCCTGGCGCAGCGCAGGCGCTAGTCACCGCTTCGCAGGCCCCGGCTTTCGTCGTTGCGCCGCGAGCTTGCGAATTTGCCGGGTGACGATCTGCGCCGCCGCCGACAGCGCGCGGTGCAAGCCGAACGACATCCACGTCGTCTGCTCGATCGCGGGCCTGACGATGCGCACCGCGCTGAATTCGCCGGACGCGATCTCGCGCGCGAACACCTGTGCGGGCGAGATGGTGGCAAGATCGGAGGCGCGCATCGCCTCGCCGATCAGCGAGGTCGAGCTGCCTTCGAGGCGGATGTCGAGCTCGAAGTGCTGCGCCGCCGCAAGGCCGGTCAGGAGGTTGGTCAAGCTGTTCGGCCGCACGGGCAGGGCCAGCGGCACCTCGGCCAGCGCCCGCAGCGGCACTTCGCGCGCCCGCGCGATCGGATGGCTGCTGCGGAGGACCAGATGCGTGTCCGCGCGCATGATCGCTTCGGAGTTGGCGGGCCGGCCGCGCCGGTAGCGATTGTAGATCGCGATATCGACGCGCTGCGAGGTCAGCCATTCCTCGACCTGGCCGCTATAGCCCTCCAGCACCCGGAGGCGAATGCCCGGATAGTCGTCGCGCAGTTGCGCCGTCAGCGTCGCCAGCAGCGTGCGCGATGCGACGGGAACGACGCCGATCGTCACTTCGCCGGCGGGACGGTCGGCCGGGCTGCGCGCGGCCTGCTCGAACGCGATCGCATCGGCAAGCAATGCCCGGCCTTGCGGCAACACGCGCTCGCCGATCTCGGTCAGTGCCACGCCGCGGCCGGTGCGGTGAAACAGTCGCCCGCCAACCTCGCGTTCCAGCGCCGCCACCTGCCGGCTCAGCGCCGACTGCGCGATGCCAAGCGAATTCGCCGCGCGCACGTAGCTGCCTTGCGTGGCGACCTCGACAAAGGCCCTGAGATGCCTCAGCTCCAAGACTCCGGCTCCATCCCTGATATGCCGTTTTGGCAATTCTGAATTATCCCGCGTGATCCTACAGCATAAGTCAGTCAGCGGCTAGAATGCGCGTCATGACCCAGACCCAGAAACTTTCCGGCCCGCTGGTCGGGCTTCGCATCCTCGACATGTCCACCGTCGTTGCGGGGCCGTTCGCGGCGACGCTGCTCGCCGATCTCGGCGCCGATGTCATCAAGGTGGAACTGCCCGGCAAGGGCGATCCCTTGCGCGAGCTGGCGCCGCACAAGAACGATGTGCCGCTGTGGTGGAAGGTCACCAACCGCAACAAGAAAGGCATCACGCTCGACCTGCGCAAACCCGATGGCAAGGCGCTGCTGAAGCGGCTGCTCGCCGACCGCGACGTGCTGATCGAGAATTTCCGCTCCGGCACACTCGACCAGTGGGGCATCACGCGCGAGTGGCTGCAGGAGATCAACCCGCGGCTGACCATCCTGCGCGTCACCGGTTTTGGCCAGACCGGGCCCTATCGCGACCGGCCGGGCTTTGCTCGCATCTTCGAGGCGATGAGCGGTTTTACGCGGATGTGCGGCGAAGAGGGCGGCTCGCCCCTGCATCTCGGCTATCCCATTTCGGATGCGATCGGCGGCCTGTTCGGCGCGGTCGGCGTGCTCTCGGCGCTCTATTATCTGAAGCAGCATCCCGCGGCGCGCGGCCAGGAGATCGACTGTTCGATGACGGAAGCGATGCTGCGCACGCTCGACTTCCTCGCCATCGAATACGACCAGCTCGGTGCTATCAGGACCGGCAGCGGCAACCGCAGCCAGTATGCCGCGCCCGGCAACATCTATGCGACCGGCGACGGCAAATGGGCCTCGATTGCCGCCTCCACGCAATCGATCTTCGAGCGGCTCTGCGCCGCGCTGGAGCTGAAGGGCGGCATGACCGCAAACCTCGGCTTCGGCATCTCGGCCATGGTGCCGCGCATCCTGCTGGAGGAAGGCCACCCCGAGGCCGTGACCTGGGCAATCTAACAGGGCGCCGTGGGGGGCATGCCCCTGACCGGCTTCGCCTTCGGCTGTGCCTCGAACGCCGACGCCTATGTGCCCGCGCCGCAGCAGTTCATCTATTTCCAGGGTGGCGGGTTCGACCTGTCGTTCCTGTCGTTTCTGGAGATTGACACCGAGGGCAACGTCAACGTCTCGAAGCTGGGGAAGAAGCCCTATCTCACGGCGGGGTGCGGCGGGTTCGTCGACATCACGTCGCAGGCCCGCAAGATCGTCTTTTCCGGCTGGTTCGAGGCCGGGGCCGTCACGGACCTGTCCGCCGTCGGCGTGAAAGTCGCCAGCCCGGGCAAGTTCTGCAAGATGGTCGACAGGGTCGAACATGTCACCTTCTCCGGCACCCGCGCCCGCGCGCAGGGGCAAGAGGTGCTCTACAT
>JAKFVP010000640.1 GCA_021732175.1 Bradyrhizobium sp. | reverse complement strand
CCTGGCGACGTCCTCGGGAACGTAGGGCGCCAGGATGCCGTCGCGCTTCCAGACGATGAAATGGGCGGCATCGGAGGAGTTCACGATGTCGACGGCGTGGATATTGCTCGCATATTCCTGGCCGATGCGCTGGAACACACGCTCGGCGCCGGTACGTTCCACCCGAACCGCGATTCCCGGATATTTCGCCTCGAATGCCTTCGCCAGTTTTTCGGCCACCGGCAGGTCGGTCGAGGTGTAGTACATCACCTGACCTTCCTTTTTGGCGGCCTCGACGAGGGCCGGTGTGACCGCCTCGGGCGGCGGGGCGGCTGCCAGGACTTTGGTGGAAAAAGCGGTGCCCACCGCCAATGCTGCACCGCCCTTCAACACATCGCGGCGCGAAATCGAAGTCCGTTTCATCCCTTGTTCCCCGCTCATGAAAGGCGAAGTTGCGCACACCTGAACGTATCCTTTATTCCGAGCCGTGGCCCTTAGTCTATCGTCGACAGCCCGTTCGCAGTGCAGCTAGATTGGCGCCAATAACAACGATGGGGAGAGACGAATGACCGGCCAAAGGTTTGCGTTGGCACTGGCCACGGTCCTGCTGGCGGCGCCGATCACGACGCCCGGATCGGCGCAGGATTATCCCTCCCGACCGGTCAGGATCGTCGTCCCCTTCGGTGCCGGAGGGCCCGCCGACGTTACGGCGCGCCAGATCGGTAGCATCCTGCAGGAAAGCTTTGGCCAGCCCTTTGTGGTGGAAAACCGCACCGGCGCCGGCGGCGTGATCGGAACGGTCGAGGCGGCGAAATCGCCACCGGACGGCTACACGCTGCTGATGATGTCGAACACCCAGACGGCCAATGAATCGCTGTTGACGCCGGCCCAGCGCAAATACGAATTGATGCGCGACCTCGCGCCGATTGCACCGGTGAATTCGTCGGATCTCGTCATCGTCGTGCACCCCGACGTACAAGCCAAGACGCTTGCCGAATTCATTGCACTGGCAAAGGCGCAGCCGGGCAAGCTGAACTACGCCTCCTCCGGCCAGGGCACGCCCTATCACATGGCCGGTGAGCTGTTCAAAGCCATGGCCGGAATCGATGTCGTGCACGTGCCCTATCGCAACAGCGGCGAGGCGCGCAGCGGCGTGATCGGCGGCCAGGTGCAGATGATGATCGACGCTGTCACGGCGATGGCGCCCAATGTCGCGGAAAACCAGGTGCGCGCACTTGCCACTACCGGCAAGAGCCGCTCCAGCGTTCTGGCGAACGTGCCGACCGCGGGCGAAGCCGGCGTTCCCAGTTATGAGGCCACGATCTGGCTCGGCCTGATGGCGCCGGCCGGCACACCCAAGCCGATCATCGACAAGCTCAACGCAGCCGTGAACGCGGCCATCAAGCGCCCGGAGGTGGTCAAGCAATGGACCACGCAAGGGGCCGTGGGGATGTCGATGACGCCGGAAGAGTTCGACAAGTACCTGCGCGGCGACATCGTCAAATGGGCCGACGTCGTCAAGAAATTCCCCGACAAGGCGCAATAGGTCTCCTCATGCCGCAAATTCGCTTCCGGCTAAACGGCGCCGACATGTCCGTCGACGCCGATCCCGACCGCTCGCTGCTGGATATCCTCCGCGGCGAACTCGGGCTGACCAGTCCGCATTTCGGCTGCGGTGCCGGTGAATGCGGGGCCTGCAACGTCATCGTCGGTGATCGCGCGGTGAGTTCCTGCGATACGCCGCTGTGGTCCGTGGCGAACAAGGACGTTACGACGCTCGAGGGATTGGGAAGTGCCGAGCATCCTCACCCACTGCAGCGGGCCTTCATCGCCGAGCAGGCGATGCAATGCGGCTACTGCATCTCCGGCATCCTGATGAGCGCCGCCGCGCTGCTGCGGCAAAACCCGTCGCCATCCAGCGACCAGGTGAAAGCAGCGCTCGACCGCAATCTCTGCCGGTGCGGCTCGCATAATCGCATCGTGCGCGCCGTGCTGCGCGCCGCGCATGAGATGGCCGCCGGATGAATACGCCCTCCCCGCCAAAACTGCCGGTCAGCGTTGCGGCCAATCCCCGGCTCTCGTCATGGCTGGAATTTTCAACCGACGGGCACGTGATCGTGTCGCCCGGCAAGGTCGAGATCGGCCAGGGCATTGTCACCGCGCTGGCGCAGATCGCGGCCGACGAACTCGACGTCGATCTTTCCCGCATCAGGATGCGGCGCGCCTCCACGGCATCGAGCCCGGACGAAGGCGTGACATCGGGCAGCCTTTCGATCCGGCAGTCCGGCCGCGCGCTTCGTCATGTCTGCGCCGAGGTTCGACACCTCTTTCTCGAGAAAGCAGCCGATCGGCTCGGCGCTGATATTGCTGTACTCAAGATCGAGGACGGTACGATCAAAGGACCAAGCAATGTCAGCACCAGTTATTGGGAACTGACCGATGAAGTCCCGCTTGATCGCAATGCGACTGCAGAAGCCTATCCGAAACCGGTGGGGCAGCGCGGAATAACCGGCACTTCAGTGCAGCGGGTCGATATTCCGGACAAGGTGTTTGCGCAGCCGCGCTTTATCCAGGATCACAACTCACCCGGGACACTGCACGGTCGCGTGCTGCGGGCTGAAATTACCGGCGCGAAGCTGGTTGATTTGAATGAAGATGCGGCCCGCGCGGTCGCAGGCCTCGTCGCCATCGTGCGCGACGGAAGCTTCGCCGGCGTCGTCTTCGAGACCGAGCACGACGCCGAAGTCGCGCTGAACGCGCTACGCAAGGGTGCGACCTGGTCCGTGGGCGAAACGCTACCCGATGAAAACGATCTGACGTCGTTCCTGAGAAAAGAGCCAGCGGAGAGGACAGTCATCGACACGCGCAACGCGACATCTTCACCCACGATCGCACGAACGATCACGCGGCAGTATTCTCGCCCCTATATCGCGCATGCCTCGATCGCGCCTTCCTGCGCGGTGGCACGATGGGACGCCGATCGGATCCATGTCTGGACCCACAGCCAGGCGATCTACGTGCAACGTATTGATCTTGCCCGTGTCCTGGGGCTGCCGGTCGAGAACATCACCGTCCAGCACATGGAGGGCGCCGGCTGCTACGGGCACAATGGCGCCGATGATGTCGCGCTTGACGCCGTTCTGCTGGCGAGAGCTGCCGAAGGCCGGCCGGTGCGCGTGCAGTGGTCGCGCGCCGACGAGATGACGCACGCGCCATTCGGGGCTGCGATGGCGGTCGAGATCGCGGCCAATCTCGATATCAACGGCGAGATCGTCGGCTGGCGACATTCGATCTGGGGCAATGGCCACACATCGCGGCCGAACGGAAAAGAGCCACCGAAACTGCTGGCCGCCACAGAACTCAAGAACCCGTTCCCGCGCCTCGTTGCTGCGAACCAGCAGCAACCGTATGGCGGCGCCGATCGCAATGCCATCCCGCTGTACGATTTCCCATCCTGGCAAGTCGAATACTATCGGCTTCTGACCATGCCGATCCGCACTTCGGCGCTGCGCTCGCTCGGCGGGCAATGCAATGTGTTCGCGATTGAATCCATGCTCGACGAGATCGCCAGCGAGCGCGGCGAGGATCCTGCCGAATTTCGCCTGCGTCATCTGCCAGATGCACGCGCAAGGGCGGTGATCGAAACGGTCACGCAGCGCGCCAATTGGAAGCCGAAAAAGCAGGCCGGGATCGGTCACGGGTTGGGCTTTGCCCGTTACAAGAATTTGGGCGCCTATTGCGCCGCAGTGGCAGAAATCGAAGCCACCGATGAGGTCCGGGTTCGGAGGCTGACGCTGGCCGCTGACGTCGGCGAGATCATCAATCCGGACGGCGCGATCAACCAGCTCGAGGGGGGCGCGATCCAGGCCACGAGCTGGGCCCTGAAGGAGCGCGTCCGGTTCGACCGGAAGCACATCGTCAGCGCGGGTTGGTCCGACTATCCCATTCTTCGCTTCAGCGAAGTGCCGGAAGTCGAGGTCATCTTGCTGTC
Source organism: Bradyrhizobium sp. (assembly GCA_021732175.1). Taxonomy (GTDB): domain Bacteria; phylum Pseudomonadota; class Alphaproteobacteria; order Rhizobiales; family Xanthobacteraceae; genus Bradyrhizobium. Next base: position 30,266 of record JAKFVP010000640.1, on the reverse strand, counting down.
CCGCCCGGAGATGGAGCCGCTGGGGGCCGGAGAAGCGGCGTTGGGGCCGGTCACTGCGGCCATTGCCAATGCTGTCTTTGACGCCTTGGGTGCGCGCGTCCGTGACCTGCCGATCAATCGCGACCGGCTGCTGCAAGCCATTGAAAATGCGCCGTGAAAGCTGAAAACTCGGATTCCGCAAGAGCTGATGCCAATTAGGTACATCGTCCAAAAATCCAGATTGGGTGCTTTGACGCCCCCGGATTCGGAACTTACGATGCAAATCATATTGGGGGCACGCTGTGGCACGAAACTCCTGGGTCTTGGCAACGGTTTCGACGGTCGCGCTTGTGGGCGCGAACGAGGCCCATGCTGCCCCCGTCTACAACTGGACCGGCTTCTACATCGGCGTGAACGGCGGCTTGGCCAGTCACGACGCGTCGACGCGCGATCTCAACGGCTGGGGCTCTCAAGGGATTGGCGCTCCCGCTTATGTCAGCCCGTGGTTCAAATCGACGACGACCAAGGCGACCTTTGGCGGCCAGGCCGGTTACAGCTGGCAGATGAGCTTCTTCGTTGTCGGAGTCGAAGCCGACATCAACTATGTCGGCGCTTCGCAAACCTTCTCGCCCCCGAATACGCTGTTAACCGCTTGCGGGACCGGGTGCGTCGCCGCGGCGACCAACGAATTGACCTGGCTGTCGACCTTCCGCGGGCGCGCCGGGTTTGCGGTTGACCGCATCTTCGTTTACGGTACCGCCGGTGTTGCAGTCGGGCAGGTCAGCAATAGCTGGGGCTGGGATAACGGCACACCGTTCCGCGATACGTTCTCGATATCGGAGACAAGGAGCGGCTACGTCGCGGGCGGCGGTATCGAAGCGATGCTGGCGCCCAACGTGTCGCTTCGTGCCGAGTATCTCCACGTCGACCTCGGCACCTCGCGCAGCACGATCACGAGTGCACCCCTCTGCTGCAGCGGATTCGGAACCTACACCAGCGAGTTCAAGAACACGGCGGATATCGGCCGCGTCGGCTTGAACTATCGCTGGTAAGCTAGCCGACTTCCTCCCGAATTCAGAGCTTCGAAGGCGCGATGCCTTCGAGCCGGCTCCGCATGATGCGTCCCATGTCGTTGCGCGGGATGTCGGCAACCCGCACGATATGAACCGGGACAAAAAGGGCCGGCAGATTCTGGGCGCAAAACGCGCGCAGGCCCTGAACGTCGACATCGGCGCCGCCGGCCACCACGGCCCATACTTCGTCGATTCCCGCTGCATTGGCGCGGCAGAATGCCCCGGCGTGCGCCACGCCCGGATATGACTGCAGTACGGTCTCGATCGTCTCGGGATTGAGCTTGTTGCCGCCGACATTGATCACGGCTTTTTCCCTGCCGGCGATGATGAGCAGGCGCTCCGGCGTGATGCTGCCGAGATCGCCGGGATAGAACCAGCCGTCTTTGAAAACGCCCCGCGCGTTGCGCGGCGTTCCAACATAGCCGGAGACGCAGGTGTGGCCGCGGAAGCGGACACGACCCTCCTCGCCCGGTGGAAGGGGTAGATCGGTCTCGTCGACGATCTCGGCGCCGATCCACGGCGCGATGTACCCAACGGCGCCCTTGGTGCCGACAATACGGTGTGCCGGCGCAGATGCGAGCGGCGTGATCTCGGTCGCCGCATAGGTCGCGATCAGATGCGTGCACATCCGTCCCCTCACCCGCTCAGACAACGCCGCGGTGAGCATGCCGCCCGACGACAGCATGGTCTCGAACGGACAGGCGAAATCCGGCGTGCTCTCATAGTAGCCGACGAATTCGCCCGCACTTGCGGGCGAGCCGATCATGCACTGGACCTTGTAGAGTCCGAACGCTTGCAGCGTCTCGGCCGGGTCGGTGCCTCGGAAGAAAACGGCGCCACCGCGTGCGAGAATCTTCATCGCCCATAGATAGCCCCAACTCGTGGTAAGGCCGATATCGAGAAAGATGCGCGCGCAGGTCGGCACGACGTCGCCAAAGATGGCGTCGCAGGCATGCATTCGCCGGACCAGCATTTCCTGCGTCAGCGCGATGCCTTTGGGATCACCGGTCGTTGCCGACGTCATGACGATCCGCGCGGCAGCCGTCTCATAGCTGCCGGAATCGTGTCGTGAGATCGCCGCACTGTCCCCGGTCAGCCAGCTCCAGTCTGCGCGCAACACCTTCTCGCAGCCCGAAATCGCCTCGGGCACGTCGGTGATGACAGCATCTACGGTGAACTCGTCCGGCATTCCTGCCTGTCCTGTCGAGAGCGACACAGCGCAGATCCGCTTCAGGGCCAGGATGGCCGCGAGATGAAAAACCGGATCGTTGGTGCGGATCGCGACGATGTCGTTGGCCTTGATGCCGGAACCAAGGCAGCGCCGGGCGACGGCGTTGGCAAACCCCCGCAGTCGCCCATAGCTCACCGGGCCATAGTGCGAGCCCGGCACGCAAACGGCCAGCGAAGCCGGGTGGTAGAACGCCTGAAATTCGAAAGCGTCGACAATGTTCACGGATCGACCCGACAGGTTCAGTTGCTGCCGGAGAGCTTCATTGAAAATGACGGTCCGGTCAAACCTCCTGGCGTGATCTTGACCCACCGGGTGCGCGCATGCGCTACTGCCCGCCATTGAAATGACGGCTTCGACGGAAGTAATGGACCATCTGAGCATATTGAGCGGCGGCGCGGCGCATGGTCTGGTCAAAAGTCTCGTCGAAACCTTCAAGTCACGAACGGGCCTCACCATCGACGGCGAGTTCGGCGCGGTCGGCGCCATGGCCGAGAAATTGCGCGCGGGACGCCCGACCGACATTATCATCCTGACGGAGGCACTGGTCGGCACGCTCGCGAAGGAGCAGCTGGCCGTTCCGTCCTCGATCAAAAATGTCGGCGTGGTCGAGACGGCGCTCGCGGTTCGAGCAGACAATCCCATGGTATCGGCGCCGGATCAGGCCGCCTTGCGGAAGACGCTGCTTGCCGCCGATGCGATCTATGTACCTGACATCAAGGCCTCCACCGCCGGCATCCACGTGGCAAAGGTGCTTGCGTTGCTCGGCATTGCCAAGGAGGTCGAAAGCCGCCTCAAGATCTATCCGAACGGGGCGACGGCGATGCGGCATCTCGCCGAGTCGCCCGCCACACGGCCGATCGGCTGCACGCAGTCGACAGAGATCATCAGCACGCCGGGCGTGGTGCTTTCAGGCCCGCTGCCGCCCGGCTGCGAGCTCGCGACCATGTATACGGCCGCGATCACCGCCGGTGCTGCCCATGCGCGCGAGGCACAAATCCTGATCGAGCTTCTGACGGCCGCCGATCATCGCGCATTGCGCGCCCGTGCCGGATTCCTGGAGCCGGCCTGAACTACCGGATGCCGCGCCGGTAACCGAGCAGGCGCGATTCGGCATAGGACATCATCAGCGAGGTCAGATAGCCGATCACGCCGAGCAGGATCACGCCGGCGAACAGGTCGGCCGAGCGGAAGGCGCGCGCCGATAACAGCACGGAGTGACCAAGGCCATCGAGGCCGGCCAGTATCTCGCAGACCACCGAGAGGATCAGCGCCACCGTGAGGCTGAGGCGCATGCCGGCCAGGATATCGGGCGCCGCCGACGGCAGCGCAATCTTGAAGATCACGGCCAGCCGCGACATCTGCAGGGAACGGGCGACCTCGTAAAGCCGCGGCTCGACCGCGGCAAAGCCATGGACGGTGGCGAGAAGCATCGGCCAGATCGCGCCGAACGAGATCACGAACAGCGCCATCGCCTGCGTTAGCCCGAACATCGCGATCGCGACCGGGATGATGGCGGATACCGGCAAAGGACGAAGGAATTCCAGCGACGGCGCGATGTAGCTGCGCGCAGCGCGCGACGAGCCAATGACGGCGCCGAGCGCAATGCCGGCGACGGAAGCGAGAAACCAACCATAGACCATGTGCTCGAGCGTGCCGAGCAGCTTGCTCGCGAGATCGCCTGACGTGAAGCCGCGCACGAGCGCGGCCCAAGCACGGTCAGGTCCGGGAAGATAGACCTGTGAGATCAGTTTCAGATTGGCGATGAGTTGCCAGAGGCCGACGAAGCCCGCGGCGACGAGGAAACTGGCAATGCGCCAGTAGACGGCAGAGCGCGTCATGCGTCGTCCCTCACCAGCGCCGCGCGGCCAAACAGGCGCGCCTGCATGAGGTTGAGGCCTGCGTTCAGCCCGAAGCCGATCAGGCCGATCCAGAAGAGATAGGCCAGCATCAAATCGGCCTGCAGTCCCTGCTGCGCCGCCATGATCGCGGCACCGAGGCCGATCGGATTGATGGCGATTTCGACTGTCACGGCGACGATGAGCGCGATACCGGCGGCAAGGCGAAAAGCGACGAAGATCCGCGGCAGCGCCGCGGGTACGACGATCTTTCGCACGCGATCTGCCGGCGACAGTCTCAACGCATGCGACACTTCCATCAAGCGCGGCTCGACTTCGCGCACGGCGGCGCGGGTCAGGATCAACACAGGCCACACACAGGCAAAGCCCACGATGGCGATTTCCATGCGGTAACCGAAGCCGAGCGCGATCAGGGCGATGGGCAGCAGCGCAATGGAGGGAATCGGCCGGATCGCCTCGATGGTCACTTCCATCAGGCGATCGACCGGCTGCAGCAGACCCAGGAGGATACCGAGCGCAAGCCCGATACTGCCGCCGAGGAAAAGGCCGGCGAAAGCCGACAACAGGGTGTCGCGGGTGGCCGTGAGGATCGCACCATCCGCAAGGGCCGACCACAGGGCCACGACAATGGCGCTCGGCGGCGCCAGCGAGTCGCTGTGAAGGTGAACCGAACGCGCCCAGATTTCGAAGATGAGCAGCAGCGAGACGGGCAGTGCCAACGCCTTGACGCGGTCCGCCATCATGCTTCGGACGCCTTGATGAAATCGAACAATTCACGGCGCAGTCGCAGAAACTCCGGATTCTCGCGCGTGGTCAATTGATCGCGCGGCCGCGGCAGATCGATCGGAAGCTCGATGCCGATGCGGCCCGGGTTCGGCAACAGTCCGATGACGCGGTCACCGAGATAAATCGCCTCTTCCAGGTCGTGGGTGACGAAGATGACGGTCGTACTGGAAGCCGCAACCAGCGACAGCACTTCATCCTGCAAGCCCTGCCGCGTCATGGCATCCAGCGCGCCGAAAGGCTCGTCCATCAACAGCGCCTTCGGATCCTGCGCGAGGCAGCGCGCAATCTGCAGGCGCTGCTGCATGCCGCCGGACATTTCCGCCGGATATTTGCCGGCGTGGTTGGGCAGGCCGACCTTCTTCAGCAGTGCATCGATGCGCCCTGCACGCTGCGCCGCTGGAATGCCGGTTGCTTCCAGCGCCAGCGAGACGTTACCCGCCGCGGTGCGCCAGGGCAGCAGCGCCTTGCCGTAATCCTGGAACACGATCGCGATGTCGCGGCGCGGCGCTGTCATCGCCTGCCCGTCGAACTGCACCAAGCCTGACGTCGGTTGGTAAAGCGCGGCCGCAAGGCGCAAGGCGGTGGTCTTGCCGCAGCCGGAGGCGCCCACCACGCACAGGAACTCGCCGGGCTTCACCGCAAGGCTCAAATCCTCGACGATCGGTTTGCCGCCGAGAATGAGCGTGACGTTGGAGAAGGCGATCTGCGCCGATTGAGGTCGGGCGGCGGCTTGCTTTGGCGCGACGGCAGACAAGGCCACGGTCACTCTCCCGCCTGATCCGGATAGACGTATCTGAGGGTCGAGGCCAGATGCGCCGTCAGCATAGCCTGCGATACTTGGAGATCGCGGGCGAGAATCTTGTCCGCGAGGTTGCGATGCGCGGCAACGAAGTCCGCGCCATCTTCAAAGCCGCGCATCATCACCCGGCGATAACGGTAGGCCTGGTCGTAGAGGTCGGAATGCGCCGTCAGCAGGCGCTTGGAGTTGCAGGCCGCCAGCAGCGAGGTGTGGAACGCCTTGTGCAGTCGGTCGAAATCCTCGGCACCTTCGCGGTACTGGTCGCCGTGGCGCTCGACATAGCGCTGCATCCGGTGCAACGCGCTCAAAATACCGGCCTCCCAGACGTCGTCGCCATTGGCAATCGCGAGCCGCAGCGCTTCCATTTCCACCACTGTGCGCATGCGCGTGATGTCGAGCAAATCCTCGCGGCTGACCTCGGCGACACGAAATCCGCGCTGGCCGATGCCGACGATCAGCCCCCGCGACACCAGCCGCGACAGCCCTTCACGGAGCGGCGTCGCACCGATTTCGTAGCGACGGGCGAGATCGACGATACCTAGCCGCGCGCCCGGCTCCAATTGGCCGGTGAGGATATCATGCTCGACCAGCACGGCGGCCCGTTCGCTCAGCGTATCGGCGCTGGCGGCGGCTTCCGGGATGCCTTGGGCCGGAGCGGTCATCGGCTCGCCTATTTCAGGATCAGCTTGTTCAGGTCCATTTTCGACTGCAGCATCTTCTGCGACGACATGATTTCAATCCACCATGCGAGCTGCTCGGGCTTCAGCACCGGCTCGGACCGATTCGGCGGCGTCGCCTTGACGAGCTCAATCGGCTGCTTGGTGAACTTCGAGATCGAGACGGAAGCCTTTTCGCGATCATCATTCACGACAGGCGCGGTCTCAGCAATCGCGGCGCGGAATTTCTTCACGACTTCCGGATTCTTCTCGGCCCATTCGCGCGAGGCCGCGTAGAAAATGATCGGCTCGGTGCGGTTAAGCTCGGAGGCATAACGCGCGCCCACCGACCCGAGGCCGGCATTGGTCATCCGCGTCACGAAGGGCTCGCCGGTCAACACCGCGTCGACGCTGCCGGACTTCATGATGTCCATCATGGTCGGGAACGTCACTTCCACGAAGTTGACCTGCTTGGGATCGACGCCCTTCTCGATCAACCACTTCACGAACAACACATGCAGGAAGGCGCCGAGACCGGGCGCGCCGACTTTCTTGCCGATGAAATCTTTCGGCGAATTGATAGTGATGCCGTTTTTGACGAACGCGGCGATGTTGTTGTTGGTAACCGGACTCATGACGGTCGCCCCGCCGATGGCGACGAGGTCGAGCCCGCCATCCGCCGCCTGCAAGAACACCGTCGAGGTCGGTCCGCCGACCTGGATCGAATTGGAGAGGATGGCAGCCGGGATATTCGAGTTGATGCCGATCAGCACCATCTCGGCCTCGATACCGTGCTTCCTAAAGACCCCCTCGTCGATCGCCAGCATTGCGGAGGCGCAATCCGACGTCGCCGTGCAGCCGATCTGGATCTTGTTCTGCGCCGCCGCCGGACCGGCCGTCAGCACAGACGCCAATACCGTTGCTGCCAGGATTCTCACCATTTTGGCCTCCCCGATCGCGATGTTTGCCATCGCCCCTTGTTTATCGATATTTTTAATGATCATATATTTTCAGAAACCACAAGGGGGAAGGCCCATGAAACTTGCGACATTTCGTTCTGGCGGCGCCGAGAAGATCGGCCTGGTGCATGGCGGGGACGCCAAGGTGTTCGACCTTGCCAAGGCCGCGGAACGGGCCGGCAAGGCCGATCCTGCCTTCGCTTCCATGCTGTCGCTGATCGATGCCGGTCCGGCCGCGCTTGATCAGGCACGCGACCTCTTCGACAAGCACGGTAAGGACGAGACGCTTTCGCAAGCTGTCGCCGGCGTTGAAATTCTCGCGCCCGTCCCCGAGCCGCGGCAGATGCGCGACGGCATGTCGTTCCCGCTGCACATCCTGCAAGCGCCGCGCGGCCAGTTGAAGCTCGCTGCTCGCGCCAAGGGCGACATGGCCGAGCTCGCGCGGATCGATGCAGAGCCGCTCGGCGAATTGCCGGAGGTCTACCGCAAGCAGCCGATCTTCTACATCACCAACCGCTTCAGCGTGCGCGGCACCAATACGACAGTGAAATGGCCGCGCTACAGCCAGGTGATGGACTACGAGCTGGAGTTCGGCATCATCACCAGGAACAAGGGCGCCAATATTCCGGCCGCAAAGGCCAAGGATCACATCTTCGGCTACACCATCTTCAACGATTTTTCGGCGCGCGATGCCCAGCGCATCGAGATGGAAGGCAGGCTCGGCCCCGCCAAGGGCAAGAGTTTCGACGGCGGCAACGTCATGGGACCCTGGATCGTGACGCCGGACGAGATCGGCGATCCCTACAAGCTCAAGATGGAGGCACGCGTCAACGGCGAGGTGCGCTCGCGCGGCGTTTCCGAGGGCATGCTGTTCTCCTTCGAGGAGATCATCGCCCATGTCACCAAGGACGAGACGCTGATGCCGGGCGAATTCATCGGCTCCGGCACGGTCGGCAATGGCTGCGGCCTCGAACTTGGCTGGTATCTCGAGCACGGCGACACGATCGAGCTCGAAGTCGAGAAGATCGGCGTGCTGAAAAACCGGGTTGAACGGCAGACCGCCTGAGCGTTTAACTGCAAGCAATCAAGAAACAAACCAAGCGAGGACGACTCCCATGGCGCGCAAACTGATCGACATCTCCGTGCCGCTGCAGAACGACGTTCCGGCCGACCCGCCCGGCGGCCACCCGACGATCCAGTACATCGATCATCAGCAGGGGCTGCCGCGCATGCTGCAGTTCTTCGAGGGATTGAAGGCCGAGGATCTGCCGGATGGACAAGGCTGGGCGGTAGAGCAGGTGCAGCTTTCCACCCACAACGGCACGCATCTCGATGCGCCCTGGCACTTCCATCCCACCATGAATCGTGGCGAGCGCTCATGGACCATCGACGAGGTGCCGCTGGAATGGTGTCTTCAGCCTGGCGTGAAACTCGATTTCCGGCATTTGCCGGACGGCTATGTCGCGACCGCCAAGGATGTCGAGAACGAACTGAAGCGCATCGGCCACACGCTGTCACCGCTGGAGATCGTGGTCGTCAACACCAGCGCAGGTGCCAAATACGGCCGGCAGGACTACGTCACTTCGGGCTGCGGCATGGGCTATGAGGCGACGATGTATCTGCTCGAGCGCGGCGTGCGGCTGACCGGCATCGACGGCTGGAGCTGGGATGCGCCTTTCGTCTACACCGCGAAGAAATATGCCGAGACCAGGGACGCCAGCCTGATCTGGGAAGGCCACAAAGCGGGGCGGCACATCGGCTATTGCCATATCGAGAAGCTGCACAATCTGGAGAGCCTGCCTTCGACCGGATTCATGGTGTCATGCTTCCCGGTGAAGATCGAGCGCGCCTCCGCGGGTTGGACCCGTGCGGTTGCGATTATCGATGGCTAGATGACGTATAGACGCAAGTCGGAGCCTCCCCCTCGGTAGACGGAGCGAAAAGGGCCGCCTAAACTCACATCAAGAAAATGGCGCCGGCCCTCAGCCGGCACTCCAAGCCGGCGAACAAGTCGTCGAAAGAACAAAAGGGGAGGAATTTCATGAACCGTCGCTTACGGATGGCCGTGCTTGCTTCGGCCGCGGCATTGGCTGTCGCAATTGCCGCACCCGCATTCGCCCAAGAGACTTTCAAGCTCGGCATCGTGACGTTCCTGTCCGGCCCCGCCGCCGACAGTTTTGGCGTCCCGGCCCGCAACGGCGGCCAATTCGTCATCGACCAACTCAACAAGGGCGCCGCGCCCTCGCCTTACGAGAAGGTCGGGTTCGGCGGCATGAAGATCGAGCCCGTCATCATCGACGAGAATGGCGGCGCCACCAAGCAGGTGCAGGAACTGCGCAACCTCTATCAGCGCGACAATGTGGATGCGGTGCTCGGCTATATCGGCTCCGGTGATTGCCTTGCGGTGGCTCCGATCGCCGAAGAGCTGAAGAAGTTTTTGATCCTGATGGATTGCGGCACGCCGCGTATCTTCGAGGAGTCGAAGTACAATTATGTGTTCCGCACCGCCGCGCATGCGACGATGGATAATGTCGGCCTCATCCGCTACATGAAGGCCAAGAACGTGAAGATGGAGACGCTGTCGGCGATCAACCAGGATTACGCCTGGGGTCAGGACAGCCGCACCGATTTCGTTGCCGCCGCCGGACAGCTCTATCCCAATGCCAAGCTTGCGACCGATCTGCTGCCGAAGTTCGGCGCAGGCCAATACGGCACGGAAATCTCGGCGCTCGTCAGCGCCGGCTCCGATGTCGTCTATTCGAGCCTGTGGGGCGGCGACCTGCAGTCCTTCATCCTGCAGGCTTCACCGCGCGGGCTGCCCAAGCGCAGCCAGCTCGTATTCAGCGCCGCCGACCACGTGCTGCCGCCGCTTGGCGACAAGATGCCCGACGGCACGATCATCGGGGCGCGCGGCGCCTACGGCTTGATGTCCAAGAAGTCGCCGCTGAATGACTGGTTGTTCAAGGGCTATGAAGCTGCCAACGGCGTCTATCCGGTGCAGGCGGCCTATCGCATGACCCAGGCGATCCTCGGCCTGAAGGCGGCGGTCGAAAAGGCGATGGCGAAGAACGGCGGCAAGAAGCCGTCAACGGACGAACTGGTCGCGGCGATGACCGGCCTCGAATGGCCCTCCCCCGGCGGCCTGATCCAGATGAAGCTCGCGGACGGCCATCAGGCTATCCAGCCGATCGCATTCGGCCGCACCAAATACAATCCCGACGCCAAGCGCGTCGATCTGGTCGACATCGAGTATTTCGATGCCGAATGCGTCAACCCTCCCGCGGGCGTGAAGTCGCTCGACTGGATCAAGGGTGGAATGCAGGGCGCGAAGTGCAAGTGAGCGGCCGCCGCCACTAGACGCAAAAATCCGCGGCGCGAACAACGAGTTCGCGCCGCTTTTGCTGCTCAACCGTGTTGCTTATCCCCGCAAATGAACTTTTTTCTCACCATCATCGTGGACGGGCTGATCCAGGCCTCCTGGCTCTTCATCGTGGCGCTGGGCCTTACGCTGGTGTTCGGCGTGCTCAAGATCCTCAACATCGCGCATGGCAGCCTCTATGCGCTCGGCGCCTATGTCGCGGCGACTGCAGTGACCATGGCCGCCGCGCGCAGCCTGCCGCCCGGCGTCGGCTTCGTCGCCATGCTGATCTCGGTCGCCCTGATCGCGTCGGCGGTCGGACTCCTGCTCGAACGTGGCCTGCTCAAGATGTTCTACGGCCGCGACGAAGTCGTGCTGCTGCTGGTGACCTACGCGGTCTTCCTGGTTCTCGAAGACGCCACCAAGCTGATCTGGGGCGTCAATCCGATCTACGCAACGCAGCCGTACGAACTGTTCGGTAATCTGGAGTTCGCCGGGCTGTATTACGTCGGCTATGATCTGGTGCTGATCCCGATCTCGGCGGCGATCGGCTTTGCGATCTGGTTCGGCCTCAACCGCACCATCACCGGCAAGATCGTGCTCGCCGTAATCCATAACGAGGAAATGAGCGTCAGCATGGGCGTGCGCGTCAACCGCGTCTATGCCTTTGCTTTCGCCACCGGCGCGTTGCTGGCTGCCATCGCGGGTGCGCTGACGGCGCCGAAAATCTCGATCCAGCCGGGATTGAGCTCGGACGTGATCATCCTGAGCTTCGCCATCGTCGTCATCGGAGGGCTCGGAAGCGTCGAGGGAGCCGCAGTCGGCGCCCTGCTGGTGGGGCTTGCGCGGGCGGCATCGGTCCATCTGATGCCGCAGGCCGAGCTGTTCGTGATCTATCTGGTGATGGCCGGCGTTCTGGTGTTCCGCCCGGAGGGACTGTTCAAGCGCGAGATGGCGAGGCGGATCTGATGAACAAGGGCATGCATCCCCTGCTCATGATCGCGCTGGTCGCAGCCGTTACGCTGTGCGGCCGCGTGCTGCCGACATGGACGCTATCGCTTGCCACCATCGCTGCGGCGAACGCGCTGATCTCGCTCGGCATCGTCGTGCTGGCACGGACCGGTAACGTTTCGTTCGGCCAGGGCCTTTTCTATGCCGGCGGTGGCTATTGCGTCGCCCTGATCGCCAATGCCTGGGGCCTGACCGACGCGGTCGCCCAGGTGATCATCGGCGCGATCTGCGGCGGCCTGCTCGGCCTTGTGATCGGCCCGCTGATTGCGCGCTACAGCGGCATCTTCTTCGGCATGCTGACGCTGGCGCTGTCCATGGTGTTCTATGGCGCGCTGGTGAAATCCACCGCGCTGGGCGGTTCCGACGGCTTCAATGTCGGCAGGCCGACACTATTCGGAATGAGCTTTGCCGACCCGCGTGAAGCGGATTTCATGCTGTATGCGGTGGCCGTCGTCACGACCGGTATTGCCGGCATCGCGGCGACCATCCTTTTTCGCTCCGAATTCGGGCTGGCCAGCCTCGCTGTCCGGGAAAACAATCTGCGCGTCGAATATCTCGGCCTCTCGGCCAACCGCATCATCTCGATAAATTTCGTGATTGCCGCCATCTTTGCCGGTGCCAGCGGCGCGTTCGCGCTGATGGCACAGCGACACATCGATCCGCAATTCGCCTACTGGACGACTTCCGGCGAATTTGTCTTCGTCGCAGTGCTGGCGGGCAATCAGAGCGTTGCCGCCGTCTTTGTTGCATCGATGGCGCTGGAGCTGGTTCGCTCGTTCTCCAACCTATATTTGCCCAACACCTGGCAACTCGTGCTTGGCCTTTTCCTGCTGGCGGTGATCCTGTTTCTGCCGCGCGGCATCGGCTCGCTCTGGGTTCGCAGCAAGCGCGGTACTGCCAAGCCCGGTGTTGCCACAGAACGGGAGGCGCTGCCATGAAGTCAGTGCTCTCCGTGCAGGGACTCAACAAGCGTTTCGGCGCCGTCGTCGCGGCCGACGCCCTGACCCTGGACATACCGGCCGGCCAGAAGGTCAGCCTGATCGGCGCCAACGGCGCAGGAAAGACCACGTTCGTGAACATGGTCACCGGCTATCTGAAGCCCGACACCGGCTCGATCGCACTCGACGGCCTCGATATCGGCGGACGCTCGCCGCGAAAGGTCGCGCAGCTCGGTATCTCCCGCTCGTTCCAGATCCCGCAATTGTTCGTCGAGCTCACCGCGGCCGAAAACCTCACCGTCGCCGTGTCCGGCGCCGGCGCAAAGCCGCTGTCATTCCGTTCCCCGGCACAGGCGCCGGAGATTCACGACAAGGCGGTCGAATTGCTGGGGCGGTTCGGTCTTGCCGACCTTGCCGAGCGCCCGATCTCGGAACTGGCAGGCGGCGTGCGCAAGCTGGTCGACATCGCGATGGCGCTGGTGCGCCGGCCGAAATTGCTGCTGCTGGATGAGCCGACCTCCGGCGTTTCGGCAGAAGAAAAGTTTGCGACCATGGATCGCGTCATTCATGCCGTCTCCCCTGATGCAGCGACCATCGTCTTTGTCGAGCACGACATGGACATCGTCAGCCGCTATGCCGATCGGGTGATTGCCTTCTATCAGGGCCGCATCCTCGCCGACGGCGAGCCCAGCCACGTCCTCAATGACAAGGAAGTCCGGCTCTATGTCACCGGAGGCGCCAAATGAACGCCGGCCAGCCGTTACTCCAAATCGATGACCTCGTGGTCGAAATCCAGTCGATGCCGGCGCTGCGCGGCTTTTCCATGCGCGTCGCCCGCGGCGCCATGGTGAGCCTGGTCGGCCGCAATGGTGCAGGCAAGACCACGCTGATGCGATCGATCATGGGGCATCTCAAGCCGGTGCGTGGCTCGATCGCCTTCGAGGGCGCCGATCTTGCCGCCAGCCCGCGTCATGCCCGCGCCGCGCTCGGCATCGGCTACATGCCGGAGGATCGCTGCCTCGTGCCGCAGCTGACGGTGGAAGAGAATATCATGCTGCCGCTGTGGGTCACCGCCCACCTCGACCGCAAGGCACGGCTCGAATTCGTCTACGACGTGATCGGCGAACTCGCCGAGTTCCGGCATCGCAAGGCATTGCTGCTGAGCGGCGGCCAGCAGAAGCTGGTCGCGCTCGGGCGGGCGCTGGCGATCGGGACCAAATGCCTGCTGCTGGACGAGCCGTTTGAGGGAATAGCTCCAGCCCTTTCGGAGCGCCTGTCGGAGGTCCTCGCCTCGCTTCGCGGCAAGGACCTCACCTTGCTGATGTCGCAATCGGATATGAACCACTCGCGGGCGCTGATCGATGTCGAGTTCACGATCGAGCGCGGCGCCAACCTGCAACCCGCGTGAGGTGTTGTCTCAGTGCGCCGTGACGGCGCGGGCCCGATTGCCGGGTTGAGCGATCTGTGTCGGAGGTGCCGATTCCGGCACAGCAACCGTGCCGGCAAACTCGGCCCCTACGCCGTCCGCCACCCATTTTGCAATTTCGGGATGGCTGACGATGTATCCAATCAACGCAATCAGGAGAAGCAACGGCAGAGCGACGAGCTTCATGCTCCAGCTCTGATGGATGTTCGGCTCGCCCTTCCGGGCCTTTTCGAACGGACCGTGCATGGACGCCTCCATTATGCAGGTACAATCCCCAGGCCGCTCGGATACCGCAATGCACAAGGATCCCCTGTGAAGTGTTTCACAGGCCCATTAATCTCACCGTCTTGTGAGGTTGATGACGCCGGGATGACGATGCGCTGCGTCAGTCGCCGCCGTCGGGCCCTGCTTCGATCAACGTTTGCAGCGGCTCTGGCTTCAGCACCACGATGGCGCCGTGCTCAAGGCGCACCCAGCCGCGGGTGGCCCAGGCGCGCAACTGCTTGTTGATGCTTTCACGGGTCATTCCGACCATCTCGCTGATTTCCTGCTGCGTGATGGCGATCGTGCGCTCGCCTTCCGTCGGTCTGGGGCGCTCGGTCAGGCGCAGCAGGGCGCTCGCGAGCCGCCCCGGCAAATCCTGCAAGATGACCTGCTCGACCTGATCGCTCGTCCGGCGCAGCCGCGTGCACAGGAGTTCGATGAACTTCATCGCCACCGTCGGCTGGCCGCGTACGAAGGGAACGAACTCGCGGCGGTCGATGGTAAAGAGCTCGCAATTGGTGTTGGCGGTCGCGTCCGCGCTCCGCAACTGGCCATCCAGCAACGCGATCTCGCCAAAAATTTCGCCCGGCCCGATCAGGTTGAGGATGGCATTGCGGCCGTCGGGCGAGGAAATGCTGATCTTCACCGTGCCGCTGATCACCGCAAACAGGCTGGTCGGGGGATCACCTTTGGAGAAGATCGGCGTGCCCCGCTTCAGCGTGGTGTGCTTGGCGTAGCGGCAGAGCTGTTCGAAGGCATCCGGCTGAAGGTCAGCAAAATACGGGTGCTTGCGCAGCACCGACAGCTTGCTGCTCGCAAAGCCGCGGGATTCGCCCTTGTTGTCCTGAGGCACGCTGGTTGACTCCCGCGAGTTAATATCCGCCGGTTATCCCTCCGTAATCAACGCGGACCGGCTTTTCAACCGGAAACCGCCCTTTTCAGACCCGCTTGGCGTCGCATGCATGCAGGCCCTCGCCATTCCAGTGCCTCACCTTCCCCAAGGCAAAAAAATAAGGCCGGCAAGACCCGATGGGGTCCTGCCGGCCTGTTTCAATTCGGGATGTGTTGAGGCGCTACTTCAGCGATCCGTTCGGGCAGAGGATATGGAGCCCGATATGCATGTGCCCCTTGTGGGCAAAGGTTTTGACATGCAGGTCATGCGTGTTGTCGACGTTCTCGCCGACCTTCAGCACCAGCGGCAGCGGATGGGCCGAGCGCAGATTGGTCGAGATGACATCGGTAATCTTGTCGCGAATCGCCGCGGGAATGCCGCCCGAGTGCTTCTCCCAGTTGCCGTGGCCCAGGGTCGAACCCTTCTCGTCTGCCCAATTCTTCTGGTCCGGAACCAGATCCTTGGTGAACTTGTCGCCGAACGAATATTTGCCGTTCTTCTGCTCGTGCTCCTTAAACTTCTTCGCGGTTTCGTGAATGTTTTCAGGACTATACAGATGATTGATATGTTGTTCGAATTTTCCGCCATAGACCAAACCGGCCATGCTTCTGCTCCCTAGAAAATCCAAGTACGGCCGACAATAGGTCACATATCCGAGAACTTGGAAAGGGCTGCTTTAGCACGTTCCAGATGTATCGTCATTTTCGAGCGATCGAACAGGGCGATTGCCTGCATCAGTTCATCCTGAGCCTCGCTTGTGCGGCCTGAAGCCGCCAGGAGCCGTGCCAAGGCTCCCCTTGCGCTGGCAACCAGCGGGCGCGCCTCAAGGTCCGCGGCCAACTCCGTTGCCCGCTTCAGGCAACCGATGGCTTCTTCGATCGCGGCGTCCCCCTGCATGGACAAGATGCCAGCCTCCGCAAGCATCGCCAACGCCTCGATGCCTCCGTATCCCTTTTGTCGCGCCCCGGCCTGGCAGGCTCGCACGAGGGAGAGCCCACGCTGGACGTCGCCGAGTTGGCTATAGGCTGCTCCAAGATACGCCGACACCACGACGGTGCTTGCCTCGTGGCCGAGCGCCTCGGCTTCCTGTTTGGCCTCCAGCAAAATGTCACGAGCCTTTTCCGCACGACCTGTCTGGACGTGCAAATTGCCCAGCGCGCACATGATCAGCGGCAGGAATAGCCGAACCTCGCTTTCGCGCGATCGCCGCGACGCCAGATTGAGCGAGCGCTCGGCCTCGTCGAGGTTGCCGCGCATCAACTCCATCAGGCCCCGGCTGTAACTCGCAACGATGAAGTCATAGGGGCGATCGTTGGCTTCCGCGAGGTGGCTGGTTCGCTCCGCGCACTGCTCCGCATCTTCGAACTCGCCCATCGACGCATAGATCAGCGACTTCATCATGTAACAGAGGACGAGAAGACTTGACCCGGTCGTGCCGGGCGGAACGTCGTCAGGCGCGGCAGTGAGCAGCTTTTTCGCGCGCACGACATGGGATTCTGCATCCCGATATCGGCCTGCGAGATAATAGGATTGCCCAAGCCCATACTCGGCGAAGCCCAGCCATGTTGCATTGTTGAGCTTGTTGGCCAGCGCAACTGTCTCTTCGCCGAGCGCAATTGCCTCATAGGGAGTTCCGTAAAAATTCATCGACGCCGCGCGGACTGCCATGGACGCGAGGCGCCGGTTTTCGTCGGCAATTCTCTCTGAACGAGCCTCCGCATCACGGCACAAGGCAAACCACTGCTCGATGTTGCCCAGTGAGGCAAACGCAAGCCTCGCCTCGATGCGCAAATCGATCGCGTGCTGCTCCCGAAGTGTCGTTTCGGGTTGCTTTTCAACAGCATCCATCGCGATCTGATAATACTCGGTGGCGTCGCGGAACGCCGATCGGGCAAAGGCCTTCTTCGCCGCCAGATGTCCGTACCGTTCGGCCTTCCCCCAGTCCTGTGCCTTGGCCGCGTGATGGCAAAGCGACTCGGCGATGTCTTCCTCGCTCGCCCCGGAGGCCTCGAGTGCCGTCAGTATCCGGCGGTGCAGCACCTCGCGTTGCGACCGCAGGATAGAGTCGTAGGCGACCTCGCGAACGAGATCATGCGCAAACACATATTCCGTCTGTGACAGGAACCGCGACTCGCACAGGAAATCGAGGATATCGAGCGACCAGAGCCGGCTCTGCAATTGTGTGGGTGGCATCCCGGTGACGCCAGCCAGCAAGTGCGGCGAGACGCGCGATCCGATGACGGACGCGAGCTGCAGGAGAGCCTTGTCTTCCTTGGGGAGGCGGTCAATTCGGGAAGCGATCACGCCCTGAATTGTCGGCGGAATTTCCAGCGCTTCCCATTGCGCCTTCTCGGCAAACCGGTTTGCGTCGGCGCCGGTGACAACACCGCGGTCCATCAACTGACGCGCCACCTCCTCGATGAAAAGCGGAATTTGGCCGGTATGGCGCAGGATGCGGCTCTTCAGCCCGGCAAGTCCTGCGTCGTTTCCAAGCAGGCTTTCGAGCAACGCATTGGCCGCATCCATGTCGAGCGAGCGCAACCAAATCCTGCGCACATCCAGCTTCGACAGCCAGCCTGGCGAATCTTCCGTGCGCCAGGTCAGGAGCATCAGCAGGGGCTTGCCGGGTACCAGCGGCATCAGGGCCTCGACGGCAGCCTCGCTTTGGCTGTCAATCCAATGCAAGTCCTCCAGCAACAGCACAGTCGGCCGTGCCGAGGTTACCCGCCCGATCAGGGCGCGTGCCGCATCAATGATGACCCGGCGGCGCAACAGCGGTTCGAGCGCATTCCAGCGCGGATCGGCGACCGGCTGGTCGAGCACTGCGCGCAGGGCTGCGGGCCAAAGGCCGGCATCCGCAGACGCGTCGTGCGATGAGAGAACGTCGTCCGGCGAGAGGTCGGCCGCCCGCAGGACGGCCTGCAGCAGTTTCTTCAAAAGCGAGTAAGGGACCGTCTGGTCCAGCGGATTGCATTCCGCATCGAGCACCTGCCAGTCCTTTTGTCGCAAACCTTCTACGAACTCATGCGCCACGCGGGATTTGCCAACTCCCGCCGTGCCCACCATAGCAACTGCCTGTCCGGACGACCTCGCAGCCTCCTGTGCAGCGCGCTCCAGCAGCGCGGTCTCTTCCGCGCGTCCGACAAAGGACGACAGCCCCTTGGTCGAACGAGCCCGCCAACGCGACAGGCCGCTGATCTCGATCAACTCGTAGCAGGGAACGGGGGCCGGGAACCCTTCCATCCGCCGTGGTGGCAGGTTGTTGAACGTCACGAGCCCGGCCGAAAGGTTTTGACAGGATTCTGACACCAGAATCTGCCCGGCCTGAGCCGCACTCTCGAAGCGTTTGACCAGATGAACCGCCGGTCCACCCGCCTCATAGATGGAGGAAAGGTCGGCTTCGATGGTGTGGGTGACAACGTAACCCGAATGCAGGCCAACCCGCACAAGCAGTGCCGGGTCGTTCAACAGCTTGATGCGGCGGACCAGCTCAACCGCGGCGTGGCAGGCCATCACCGCATGGTTATCGTCGGCGTGCGGGGCGCCAAACAGCGCGATCAGCCCGTCGCCACCTTCTTTGCTGACAATACCGCGGTTGCGGCGAACCGCCGTTCGCATGGCTACAAGCGCGGGCTCAAGCCGTGTAATCGCCTCTTCCGGATCGAGATCCGAGATCAGATCGGTAGAACGTTGCAAATCAGCGCAAAGAACCGTGAGGTATTTGCGCTCGCCGGCAATGCGGCCGCGCGCCTCGACGGCCGCTGCCCGCGGCAACCCGGCCGCGTGATCGGGAACCGCCGCCCCACAGGACGAGCAGAACAGATCGCCAGCCTTCAGAGTCGAGAGGCAGACCTGGCAAGTCACCCTGAGCTCCTCCGTTCGTGCGATCACATTAGCGAAAGACGATGACGGAACAAGCGGTTATGCCCATGTTGGGGCAATCGAGGGGCGGGCTTTCTATGCATCGCATGGCTGATTTTCAGGGGGCAAAAGGCAGGCGGGACCATATCGAACCACTACAGCGGAGAGGCTTGCGGCAAACAAGCCCTGATCCACCCGATGGCTGCAAAACGGGGCCAATACTCCACAATTTGGAGGGAAACTACGCGATGAACCTTGCCGAGGCGCCGTGGCACTAACCGGCCACAACTCGGAGAATACCTATGACGAAACTTGCATTGTTGGGCGCGGCTGCGCTCGTCTGCGTTGCGGCGGCAACGCCTCTGAAGGCGCAAGAGGTAATTTACAACCCCGGCTACTGCGCACAGTTCTATCCGAACGCCAACTGCCAGAACAAGGGACCGAACAATCCCTATACCGGCGACTATCAGCGCCGCCTCGAAATACGCAACGCGTTCGTTCCTGGTGCGAGCCCTTGCGCCGCCGGAGCGGAATTCTTCATCGGCCGCGGCGGCAGGCGCATCTATTGCTACTAACTGCGATGCGGATGAGGCGTCGGCCGTGCCAACGGCCGGCGCTCATTCACTCGCAATTCCCATTTCCTTGATCACGCGCGCGTATTTGGCCAGTTGATCGCGCGTCATGGCGCGCAGCTCCTCGGCCGAGCTGCCACGCACTGCAAAGCCAAGTTCCTCGAGCTTGCGCCGCACTTCGGCGTCGCTGAGCGCCTTCAGTGCCTCGGAATTCAGCCGCGCGATGATTTCCTTTGGCGTGCCGGCAGGCGCAAGCATCGCGAACCAGGAATTGAAGAAAAAACCGGGCAGTCCCGATTCCGAAACGGTCGGCACGTCAGGAAATTGCGCCAGCCGCTTTTCCGTCGTCACGCCGATCAACCTTAACTGCCCGCCGCGCACCAGCGCCGCAACCGTTCCCAGCCCCTGGAAGCATACTGGAATCTGGCCAGATGCCACGTCGGTTGCTGCTTGCGTTGCCCCCTTGTACGGAACATGCGTCAGCGAGATGCCGGCAGCGGAAGCAAACATGGCCATCGCCAGATGTTGCGGACTCCCGGGCCCTCCGGAGCTGTAGTCAATCTTGCCCGGCGCTGCCCTGGCCGCCGCAATCAGATCAGCGGCCGACTTGAGGTTCGTCTGATTGCCGGTGACCAGCCCCCATTCCACGGTCGCAACGAGCGATACCGGCTCAAAGTCCTTCAGGATATCCCACCGCATCTTCGATTGCAGATTTGGCACCATCGTCATGACGCTGTCGTTGAACCCGCCAATCGTGTAGCCGTCGGGCTCGGCGCGAGCTACCTGCTCGGCTCCGATCAATCCGGAGGCGCCCGGCAAGTTCAGAATCACGATTTGCTGACCCATATTGTCGGCCATCTTCTGCGTGACAATGCGCGCAGCGACGTCAACCGCGCTTGCGGCAGCCAGTGGCACGATCATCTTGATGGGCCGTTCCGGGTAACCGCTTTGCGCCGACGCGTTCGGAACAGCCACGGCGTAAGCAAGTACAAGCAGCAGCACGAAGCGCATGCATTTCTCCCCTCTGCGAGCCACGGTTCTGGCGCCGCGGCCTTGATAACCCGAGCTTGCGACGGATAGTCAGCCTTGGCAATCGGTTCTCGCAGCCGGGCCCGGCTATAACAATTTCCCATCCGGTCCGAAGAACGGATGCGGCCCGTCGAACTGCCCTATCGGCACATGATGGGTGACGAGATTCCCAAATCCTTCGCCTGGAAACCAGACGTGCAGGTGAAAGGCCGGCGGCTCCATCTTGAAGGAAGGTTCGCGCAACTGCGCGAGGTCGAGGTCAACGGCATGATTGGGGGCCGGGCAGATCGTGGTCGGCACCCCTGCAAACATCGTGAGCGTCGCACGGTGGATATGGCCCGTCGCAACAAGCCGGACGCGCGAATGACGCCGGACGATCTCCCAAAGCGCATCCGCATTGAAAAGGTCCTGGCGATCCATATGCCAAATGCCGGCCTTGAATGGCGGATGGTGGAGGAACAGGAGCGCCGGCCTTTCAGGGGCTGACGCTAGCTTGGCATCGAGCCATTCAAGTGTCGGCGGCTCGAGCAGTCCATGCGGCTTGCCGTGGACGCTGGAATCCAGCAGCATCAGGTCAAGGCCGGCTAGCTCAATTCGTTGATTCAAGGCGCCGGAGGATTGCGCATATTTCGAGGCCGGAAACGCCGTGCGCATCATCTCGCGCGAATCGTGGTTGCCGGGAATGGATGCGAAGGGCAACTTCAACGGAGCCAGCAGACGCCGGAGGTGATCGTATTCCTCCGGCGTCGGCGTATCCGCCAAATCGCCGGATATCACGACGAGATCAGGTGCAGGCGCAAATTCGTTGAGGGCGGCGATGCACCGCTCCAGCGCCTTTGCCGTGTCGACGCGGCCATAGGCCAGCGCGCCGGGCCGCTTGATATGCAGGTCAGAAATCTGCGCGACGCAGACGGGCTTCTGTGACATTTCAATCTTCCAGCGGCAACAGCCGAACGGCCTTGGGCGCAACCCGCAACCCAACCCTTTCACCGGGGGCCACCTTCACGTTGTTCGGCGCGTCGACATTGAGTGGCCTGTCCGAAACTCCGACAACCGCGATTCGCAGCCTGTCGCCGGTAAAGCTGACGCTCTCGACCACACCCGACAGCGGCGCTGCGCCTGCCTCGACGATCTCAATGGTCTCAGGACGGATCATCGCCACGGCGATCGCGAGATTGACGCCGCTGCGGATCGGCTGCCGCCCGCCTGCCAGTACAAGCTGCCCGTTCTCGACCGGGCACTCGATGATATTGGCGGCCCCGATGAACTCGGCCACAAAGCGGTTTCGCGGCGTAAAATAGATATCCCGCGGTGTGCCGATCTGGGCAATTGCCCCTTTTCGCATGACAACGATGCGGTCACCGAGTTCCATCGCTTCGGCCTGATCGTGGGTGACATAGATCGTGGTGATGCCGAGCGAGCGAAGCAGGCGGTTGAGCTCGCCGCGCAAGCGATCACGCAGCGCCGCGTCCAGCGCGGTCAGAGGCTCATCGAGCAGCAGGATGCCCGGACGTATCGCCACCGCCCGCGCCAACGCCACACGCTGGCGCTGACCGCCGGAAAGCTGATCGATGCGGCGATTCTCGAGCCCGGTGATGTTGGTGAGACTTACGAGCTCGGCGACGCGTGCAGCCCGTTCTCCTTTCGACACGCCGCGGATCTTCAGGCCATAGCCAATGTTTTCGGCAACGCTCATATTGGGAAACAGCGCGTAGGACTGGAAGACCATACCGACATTTCGCCGTTCGATCGGCACCGAGGTCATATCGTTGCCATCGAACAGCACCTTGCCACCGTCGTCGGGCAGCTCGAGACCCGCGATGATGCGCAGCATCGTCGTCTTGCCGCAACCGGAAGGACCCAGCAGCACCAGCGTCTCGCCGCGCGCGATGTCGAGGGTTGCAGCTTCCAGCGCCCGCGTGCCGTCCGCAAACGTCTTGCCGCAGTCCTCGATACGTACCGCCGCTCCGTGTCCTTCGAACGCACTCACTTGCGCTGCTCCCTCTCCGCGAACAGCTGCATCGCGATCAGCAGCGGAATGATCATGATGAAGAAAATCAGCGTGTAGGCGGACGCTACTTCCAGACGCATCGAGGCATAGCTGTCGGCAAGCCCGATGGGCAGCGTTTTGGTCAGGGGCGTGTGCAGCATCCAGGTCAGGTTGAATTCGCCCAGCGACAGCGTCACGACCATCAGCGAACCTGCAAGGATGCCCGGCAAGGCATTGGGCACGATCACATCGCGAAATCGTCGCCATGGCGAAGCGCCGAGCGATGCGGCGCCTTCATCGAGCGTCTTGATATCGATGGTGGAAAATACCGCCATCACCGAGCGCACCATGAACGGCATGGTGAAAATGACGTGACCCACGAGGATGAAGAGCCAGGAGCGGCGAAAATCCCCGAAGCCGCCATAGGCGAGCAGCAAGGCCAGCGCAATCGCAAGTCCCGGAATGGCCAGCGGCAGCGTAATGATCTCTTCGACGATCCGCGAGAGGCGCCCTCCCCTGACATGCAGCGCGTACGCAGCCGGAACTCCGGCAACCAGCGTAAAAGCCAACGTCGCGAAGGCTACCAGAAAGGACAGCAGGATCGTTCCGGCGTAGAGGTCCCAGACCTGCACGATCCACTGCAAGGTCACGCCGGATTGGATGCCGCGAAAGTAACTCACCGTGATCCCGGCCGAGATGGACAGCAGTGCGGGAACCACCAGAAATGCCGCGACAAGCGCCGTGAATGCAAACTGGCCAGCAAAGATCAGTCGATCCCGCATCGCCTCACCCTGCCGCGGCAACCGCGCTGCCGCTGAACGAGCGGGCCAGCATCAGGATGAACCAGGTTATGACACCAAGACCGACCGACAGCGCCGCCGCGGTCGCGAAATTCGCCGCCAGCGTGAACTCGGTGTAGATCAGCATCGGCAACACATCGATATTCGTCGCCAACGTGAAGGCCGTGCCGAATGCGCCCATGGCAGTTGCAAAGGCGATCGCGCCCGAGGCCACGAAGGCGGGCGCAAGCGCCGGCAGCACGACGTCGCGCTGCACCGCCCAGGGACTGGCGCCGAGCGATCGGGCAGCCTCCTCCAGACCGATGTCGAGCTTTTGCACCGCCGCCATGATGGTCAGAATGACACGCGGAATCGAGAAATAGAGGTAGCCGAAGAACAGGCCATAGATCGAATAGGCAAACACCAGCTTTTCGCCGAACAGGCGCGCCGACAGGTCGCCGATCAGGCCCTGCCGGCCAGCAAGCAGAATGATCATGAAGCCGACGACCACCCCCGGAAATGCCAGGGGAAAGGTCAGCATTGCAACCAGCACGGCCCGTCCGGGGAAACGATGGCGCTGCAGGAACATCCCGGCGATCGTTGCCACGAGCAGCGTCACGACGGTGGTCGCTGCCGCCAGCAGAACCGTATTGACAAGTGTGGCTCGATAGCGCGGCTCGACCAGGATCGCCAGGTAGCCGGAGAAACCCTGCGGCCCACCGGCCCCGGTGATCACCAGCCGTGCCATCGGCAACAGGAAAAATGCGGCCGTCACTACCGCAAGCGGCAGCAGGCAAGACCAGACAAAAGACTTGTTCGACATTTTGGAGAATGGTGCCCCGACAGTGGCACCATCATGCCTCAGCGGACCTCGGCAAGATAGCGGTCAACGAAGGCTTTCTGCATGTTTTCCATCTGCCCCCAGTCGATGCTGGCCGCTCGGGCATAGTCGCTATCAGGCAGAAACTTCTTCTTGACCGCGTCAGGCAGTTCGATCGGACGCGCCGGCCGCAGATATGCGTTGGTCCAGATCGCCTGCCCCTTGTCGGACAGAAGATAGTCGAGCACCTTCTTCGCCTTGTCCTTGTTCGGCGCATTCTTCACCAGGCCCGCAACATAGGGAAACACGACCGAACCCTCGCACGGAATGACGAATTCAAAATTTCCCTTCTCGGAATATTTGGCGCGATAGGCGTTAAAATCATAATCGAGCAGGATCGGTATCTCACCCGACACCACGCGCGCGTAGGACGTTTGCTTCGGCACGATGGGGTCGTTCTTGCGCAAGTCCTTGAAGAACGAGATGGCGGGATCGAAATTCGAGGCGCCGCCGCCCAGCGCAAGATTGATCGCGACCGCGCCGACATAACCGACTGCAGCCGAGGACGGATCGAGATATCCGACCATTCCCTTGTAGTCCGGCTTGAGGAGATCCTTCCAGCACGCCGGGACCGGCTTGCCGCCCAGTGCATCCTTGTTGACGAACAGGCCAAGCGTTCCGGAATGGATAGTGGTCCAGTAGCCGTCGGCATCCTTCAGGCCGGCCGGCACCTGGTCCCAGTTCGCCGGCTTGTACGGCTCAAGGGCATCTTGCGCCTTGGCCTTCATGCCGAAGGTTACGCCGAAATATCCGATGTCGCCGACAGGATTGTTCTTTTCCGCGAGGATTTGTGCCAGCGCCTGACCGGAATTCTTGTTGTCATGCGGGATATCGTAGTTCAGATCAGCCTTGATTGCCTTCAGCATCGAGGCCCAGTCAGCCCATTCGGGAGGACAGTTGTAACAGATCACGTCAGCCGCCCTGGCGGATTGCCACGGCACAACCGCTGACAGCGCCAGCAAAGCGAGAACGAAGCGGACGGTCTTCATCAAGGCGGCTCCGGTTGATTGTGGAAGCTGAAGTTCAGCACCGATGGCGGACGAAGTATAGGCCGCGTGTGAAGGTTTTGCGACATGCGATGCTGCTACGCAGCACGGCCAGCTTCGCGCTTGAACAACGCCGTCGACGCGGCCGGCGCTCGCTAAAGACTCCTTGAAAGGCAAAAAAGCCCGATGGCCAGATGGCCACCGGGCTGGGAACATCGCTCAGATTGCGACATGTCGGACTGCACAACTTCGAGCAGAACCGATCGTTTCGGTCATTGCATGGACTTGTACCAATAGAGGGTGTGCGGCCATGCCCACGGATGCCCTGGCCGAAAGAGCCGGTAACCCGCTCGAATAAAGTTGTTGGCCGACGCCGTATTATCAGTCGTATCCGAGATCACGGCGCTCCATCCATTTCGCCTCGCCTGCGCCTCCATCGCACGCATCAACCGAAGTTGCAGATTGTTGCCCATATGGCTGCGCAACACTCCAACGCGACAGAAATATCCAGCGTTATCAGCATGGGTCGAGGCGATAACACCGGCAAAGGCAATCGGAGTGCGATCCCAATATGCGAGCCACCAGCTGCCCTGATCGAAGTCCGGTAGGGCCGCCGTGTCAAAGAACGTGGAGCGATGAAGGTCTGCCAGGGTGTCGGCGATATCTTCATCTTGCCCATCGACGGCACGGATTCGATACATAATCGTCGCGCCCCCACCGCACCTTCGTTGGTTCTGCAATTTCACCCGGAAGGGACCAGGACTGAATTGGAGTCTCGTCCTGATTACTTTCCCAACAAGGCCTTGAAGCCGAGCCACACGGCGCCGACCAATCCCGACACCAGCACCGTGATGACCGCCTTGAAAGTATAGCTTTGCGCCTGCTCGACGCTTCTTCGCCATCGACGAAGGTGCTGCAAATCAGCCCGCAACTCCTTGCGGTCCTCTTCTTCCATTCCGAACGATGTCAGGATGGTCGCAACGGCCCTCTGCACTGCGGCATCGATATTGCTGTATTGCAGCCTTTGCTGTTCGGCCAGAGTTTCGGCGACAATGACCCTGATATCCGGGTCGCTCATTCGTTCACCGTCTGATGATCCGCGCGACATTCTCGAAACCGCGTTTTGCAAAGTAGAACGAAACGACCAGATTCGCGGTGACCGCTGCAAAGCCCGCAAGCGGATCGGTCGCGCCCAACCCGAGCACCTTGTCCCAGATCAAAAGTTTTCCTGAACCGCGCCCACCATACACGCCCTTGTAGCGCGCGGGCCTGAGCAGCGGTTCGAACGTCTTTGCGGTTGGAATCTTCAGAGTAGACAAATCAAGGACTCGAATTGGCTTTCGATTCACCTCGGAATCGACGCAGCTCACGGCTCCATATGCGTCGTGAGCCATTGCCGGCGGAACGCCTCCAAATCGTCGGGCGAAGCCGTACCTGGTAACGCAGCCGACGGAGGCAGAGAGATCTGCGAGCGTTCTTCGATCGTTACAGGGCGGCCGGGACCAAGGATCGGGCTCGGTGGCACGAATGGCACGGCCGGCACTCCGGAATCAAACGGCGTTGCGTTCGGTGCGCCCCCGATCCGTACAAGACGCCGCACCGGCCCGCCTTCGTTGATTGTCTCAGGCGGAGAGATAGTCTGTTGCGTCTCGTAGAGCGGCCGCGACGATGTGGCTGAGCCCGGCACAAATTGTCCACCGGTGCCGAACCGACCGAAAGCATTGCCATCTGTCGGCACAGGATCGAGAAAATTGTGTCCGGGGTCGATCGCACCGGGCTGGCGGGGCAGCAAACTCTTCGGTGGCGTGGACGGATGATGCGGAGAATTCAGCGGATCGTCGCCGTAGAGCTTTTACCAATAAGCACAATCTGAATCATAGAGGGCCCATGCCTTGGCGTAGTTGCGGAGGTTGAATTCCCTGTTGATTCGATCGGCGTATGCTTCCGGTTTATTCGCCTCACCGAGCAACAGGCTGGCGAGCCCCTTTCCCGTTCCCCATAGAGCTTGTTTCGCCGCTTGTCTCTCTATTTCCCTCATCACCTGTCCAAGAACCAGTTGCCACATCGACGATCTCCATTGGCACGCAGCACATCGTACGTTCATACCGGACTGTCATTCCGGATGAATTGAAACGCGCATGTGGGATTTCAAGAGCACCGCACGATTCGGCGGTCTTCGCGATCAAGCCTCACCCCGGGGCAAGCAGCTGCATGTTGATGCTCGCGTCGGTGCTGGCGTTTCAGCAATTCACTTCGAAAGTTGGGCGGCGTTCGCGTCAAAAAAGTGCAAGAACACCGCAAGGCCGATGAAAAAGATGAGGAGTCCAATCCAGCCGGCGACAAACGGCTCGACTTCTACCAACCCGTCTCCGCCTCGCCGGCAACCAAACCAATTGAATTCATGGTCCGCAACACCGGACGGTGCAACACGCACGCTCCCAAATGATGCAATGCACACAACAAGCCCGGCAACGCGCACGACAACTCGTCCAACGAAAGCTATCAACTCGAGGAAAATCACCTCAGTGATGAATCGCAGAATAAAAATCAGAAAATCAAAGACCATTGCACGGACCAAGTTGAAAGATCGCGTCACCTGGAAACCGCCACCAGCGAACAACTCCGCCAGCTGGCTCTTAACTGGATTCGACCATGGGCGGCGACGGTACTGAAATCAAATGCCCGTGACGATGAGTGCGGCAAAACGCTAAGTATCCCGGTTAACCTCCTCCGGATGCACGATCACGCGCTCGATCCGATGAACCAGCTCGATCCCATTCTCTCCGTTTTGCTCCGGCTGCGCCACCTTGCCCCAGCCGCGGTCGAGGATCGCGTTCGCGGCCGATACGCGCGCGGCGGGCGTGGCATCTTTCGAGCGCATGATGCCGGCCAGCACGTTGATCGCGGTCCTGGTGTGGCTGCGGGCAATCGAACGGATTTCGGTCAGTGTCCTGGCTCTGCTCACTCGAGGCATTCCCAAATTGCGATGGCAAGGAGGCCTGCGAGCGCGAGCGAAATCAGATAGGCGGTCACGGGCAGCTCCTGGAAAAGAAAGAATGTGCGGCATGATCGCTTTCCCTGACCATTTCCGGCGCGAACCGTATCCCTCAACCGGAGGGGCCGCGTGCGACGGAGGGACGAACCCCCGCCGCGGAGCCGGCGCGTTCGCGCGCACCGGCCAGTAACGTGTCGATGAGAGCTCGGACGGCGTCTCGCTCCCGACGCGCTGGGGACAAGGGGAGATGAGGCGTCGTGACGGTGCGGCCGCCGTCCGATCGGTGAATTTCGATTGGCAAGTTAAGGGCAAACAAAAAGCCCGCCGCGGATGGCTCCGCGCGGGCTCTCGACAGTTCTTGCGATGATGAGCTTATACACCCGAGTCGCCCGACGCGTCAAGAGCAATTTCGACATTTTCGAAATTTTCTCGCGACTGGGTAGAAGCGGCGGTGCGGGCCAGTTCGTCAACGTTACCTGCGACCTCGCGGCGCAAGCAGCTGCATCAGCCAGTCTTCATCATTCGGCGTTGCCGGCTCCGGAAAGCCGAAGATCGGCGGCTGAACGGGATAGAAGGACATCGGCTTG
Organism: Bradyrhizobium sp.; assembly: GCA_021732175.1. Lineage (GTDB taxonomy): Bacteria > Pseudomonadota > Alphaproteobacteria > Rhizobiales > Xanthobacteraceae > Bradyrhizobium. The sequence continues at coordinate 1,359 of JAKFVP010000640.1, read as the reverse complement.
CCGCTCACCAGTCCAAGGAGCGGCAGCTCAGGTTGGGAAGGGCCGCGCGACGCGACGGCAGGAGCAGACGCGTTCACGCCTCCTGAGCGATCGGCGATCCTGGCCTCGCGTGGATCGGCATTCGCATCCAACGGAACGAACGCGGGAGCCGTGGCACCGGCGGGCAATCCAGACGGCGCAGACATGCCGGTGATGCGACTGCTCAGATATCGCACCGGCTGCCGGTTGGCGGTGTTCTCTTCACTATCCGGTCGCAAGTCTGGCACTAAATCGTCAAACCATCTTGCAGTGGCAGCAACATCTCGAGGAGATCTGAAACTACCGTCTGCCTCGCGCCAACTTGGCGGCGTGGGATGGACAATATCTGGCCCAAAATAACCCATCGGGGCAACAGGCAGGGAGTCGATTGACGGCACTGGATTCGGTTGTGGGTAGGTGCGGCTCTCGTATGTCGCACCAGAACCGATGACGTCGGGAAAGTCCTTTCCAGCCGTCTTCCCGAGTTCAGCCGCTATCCTTTGCTCGCGCATCTGGGTTTGGCGCTCGGTGTCCTTGCCGAGGGCTCCTTGATCGGCCAGTTCGCGAATCATCTGCGAAGGATGCAGAAGCTCATGGACTTTCCCTCATCAATTGCGAGTCAGGATCAAACCTGGCTTCGCCGTAATTCGGCTGATCCTCGAGGTCTCCGAGCGCGCTGCCAATGTAAATATTTCTATGCGACCGTGACGTATCATCCATGTCGCGTCGGAGAGTTCTCGAGTTGGAGTAGGCACCGTCGAACATACCGGCCAGCCGTTCGGCATCGCCTCCGAGAAAATGAATCGTCAGGTTTCCAATTCGCCGCGTGACTGCCATTCGCAGTGTCTCCATCACATCTTCTTAAGATACCCGCAGGACCTCAGATTGATGTCGTCCGATGGTATGGCGCCAATCCAGACTGGGCCGCTAAGGCGGGGCGTCCGGACTCTTATCCAATTGAAGTCGTCAGTCTCGAAAGCCATGAATGTATAGTGATCCTGCAAGGTGTCTGACCACGTAGAAGGCGGCGTCATCAACTGCTGAATCGTGCCAGACCCTCGATAAGCGAAGACAATTGTCGCGGCGCCATCGCGGATATCGAGCAGCAGGTGGTAACACTGGAATAGCTTCCTGCACCCCCGCGGGTCGGTCAAAATCCCCCGGGTATGGTCACTTGAAACTCCCCCACCCGATAATCGCGGTCAGCGCCGCTGAACAGCGGTAGCCGATCAGGCAGGACGTTTATTTTCGGTCCCTTTAACCAGCAAGGGGCCGGGGAGTTGAACGTCTTGAAGCCACACCTGCAAAGCACGGTATTTACGTTACTCGATCGCAACGCCA
>JAKFVP010000559.1 GCA_021732175.1 Bradyrhizobium sp. | reverse complement strand
GCTGAACCGCCCGTACGACAACCCGAAGGACCACAGCAGCTTCAACGTCGCGCGCGAGATCAGCCCGAAACTGTGGAAGGATATCTGGACCGCGGGACAGGGAGTCGGCGGCGTCAACGACATCATTCCGGTCGCAGAACTCTGCGCGCGGCTACAGCGGGAATGGCGCGATGGTATTCGGCGCCTCTCTGCCGCGGTCGGATGAGGCAGCCCGTCGTGGCGGGTTACCTTTACCGCTACGTCTGCCGTGCGCTGATTTAACAGCAGCCCGATCGAGGTCGCCCCCGCAGTCCTCGGAAGTTTATCGACCAACACAACGTGCTTCGGCCGTTTGTAGCGAGCGATTTGTCCGTTCACGAAGTCGATGATTTCGCCGGCCGGATTCGCGCGGTCATCGCCATCGACGACCGCGATGCTGCGCCAAAACAGCGGCCGGCCCGCGGATTTCGGACGGTCGCGGTACGGCGAAAGCATCGCCAAGCCCGAGGCTTCGGATTGACCGAACGTCGCCCAGAAAGTTGCATTCGGATACTCGGTCTCGAAACGCTCTATGGTTGCGGGGGTATCCAGTCCTGTAAGAGCACGCAGCGATCCAAGCAGTTCGCGATCCGGTCCTGACTCGGAGATGCGGTGGGTTTCCATCAAGTAGCCGCGTTCCCCCCAAGAAACGCCTCGACGACACTCGGATCATTCAAGAGATCTGCGCCTGCGCCGCGCAGAGTGATCTGCCCCAGAGACAGCACGCAGGCGCGGTCTGCGATACGCAGCGCTGCTTTGGCATTTTGCTCAACCAGAAGTATCCCAAGTCCCAATTCGTGTCGCATGCGCAAGATCAGGCGGAATATTTCAGCAACGACCTGAGGTGCGAGCCCCATCGATGGCTCATCAAGCATCAGCACCCTTGGTTTAGCCGCCAGGGCCCTGCCAATGGCCAACATCTGCTGCTCGCCGCCGGACATAGTGCCCGCCGCCTGCGTCCGCCGCTCTACGAGGCGCGGAAACAGCTCGTAAATCCGGTCGATCCGATCGGCGACTTCAGCATGCGGCTGGCCATAGCCGCCGAGAGACAGGTTTTCTTCCACCGTCATCTCGGCAAAAACGCGTCGTCCTTCCGGCACATGACGTAGGCCAGCGCGCGCGATCATTGCTGGAGCGGTTCCAGCAATCGGTCGTCCGTCAAACACGATGGCGCCGGAGCGGATCGGGTTGAAGCCTGAAATCGTATTGAGAAGCGTCGATTTCCCGGCGCCGTTGGCGCCGACGATGGAGAAGATTTCACCTTTTCGAATGGCGATGGAAATGCCGTGAAGCACTTCGACCGGGCCGTAGCCAGCCTTCAAATCGGCAATAGAGAGAAGCTCGGTCATTTCAGGCCACCGCCTCATCCGCGCCGAGGTAGGCAGCAATCACGTCCTTGTTCGATGCGATGTCTTTCGGCGTACCCTCTGCAAGCTTGCGACCGAAATTCACCACAACGATATGCGAGGAAATCGACATCACCATGCCCATGTCGTGTTCGACAAGCAGGACGGCGCGGCCATCTGCGGCGATCTCAGAAAGCAGACGCGACAGGTCCGCCGTTTCGCTTGGATTGAGGCCCGCGGCGGGCTCGTCCAGCAACAGCAGCTTGGGATCTTGCGCCAATGAGCGGGCGATTTCGACGCGGCGCTGAAGCCCATAGGGCAGATCCGTCGCCAGACGCTGCCACCACTGCTCGGCGACGCCCGCACGCGTAAGACACTGCGCGGCGCGAGCAGCCATTTCGTCATTTTCTTTCATGACCACCCAGGGTCGGAACACGGAACTCAACAGGCCATGCTGGCCGAACCGGTAAGCGCCCGCCATTACGTTGGTCAGAACACTCATGCCATGCGCTATCTGCGGGGTCTGATACGTTCGCGCGATGCCGGCCGTGCCGCGCTGATGCGTCGGCCGAGCGGTGATGTCCTCTCCTTCGAGGCTGATTGTGCCACCGTCGCAGGCGAGAACACCCGTAACGAGATTGATCAGCGTGGTCTTGCCTGCGCCATTCGGACCTATCAGCGCCGTGACTTCCCCGGCGACCAGGTCGAACGACACGTCAGACACGGCCGCAATGCCGCCGAATCGCTTCGACAGGCCCTTGATCGAAGCCAGAGGCGTGCTGCTCATGCGACGCTTCTCTTGCGGGTGACAAGGCGGAACAACGTTTCTCCAAGACCCCGGGGAGCGAACATCATGATGCCTACCATGACAAGACCATAGATTAGGTGTTTGGCGTGATCGAAGCCTTCGAGTAGGTTGGGCAGGACTATGATGGCGAAGGCGCCGAAGATCGCGCCCCAGACGGTCGAAAGCGACCCGAGGATGACCATCATCAAAAGCTCGATGGAGAGCCCGACACCGAAGGCGCTGGCGTTGAATGAGCGTAGATAAAGCGCCAGAAGAGCGCCAGACAGGCCGGACAAAGCGGCGGCGATGGCGAAGACCATAGACTTGGCCCGAACCGTATCGACGCCCATGCAAGCGGCAACGAGTTCGGATGTTCTTAGCACCATCAGGCCGCGCCCGAACCGCCCGTCTACGAGTGATACGGCGACGGCGATCGCCGACAGCAACGAGATGCCCGCCAGAATGTAGAGTATACGCTCGTGGCTGAAACCCGCGATCGCCAGACTCGGCAGATCGACGATACCGGGGTCGAGGCCACCGGTAACGCTGCGCCATTGCGCCGCCACGACGAAAAACACGGCGCCGAGCGCCAATGTGCCCAGCGCGAGATTGTGGCCCGACAGGCGCAGGATCGGTCGGGCGATCAAGAAGCCGAGCAGCCCCGGCAATAGCACCGCAGCCACCAGCGCCACGGGCGCTGGCAGCGCCAGCTTCTGCAGGGCAAAGGCCGCCGCATAAGCGCCAATGCCCATGAAGGCGCCTTGGCCGAGCGAGACCTGCCCTGCGTAGCCCAGCAGCAACGTAAGGCCAATGGCCGCGATAGCGTGGATCATCGACAGGATCAGAATCGAGCGATGGAACTGGCTGGTCAGCGCTAGTTCTGCGAGCGTAAGAACCACAGCAAGGCCTGCGAGGATAACCGCGTCATGCCGGAGGTTGGAATTCGATGTCGAAGTGGTCATGGCTCAGACCCGTGTAACGATGGCGCGACCGACGAGGCCCTGCGGCCTAAGGATTAGAACGAGAATGAGAAGGATAAAACCGACGGCATCCTTGAAGCCGGAGGCGACGTATCCGGCGGACAGGCTCTCAACAACGCCGATCAACAGTCCACCGACAATAGCTCCGATGGGGTTGCCCAGCCCGCCGGCGACAGCCGCCGCGAAGCCCTTGAGACCAAGGAAGATGCCGTTTTCGTAGAACGCTGCGGATATCGGGGCGAGCATCGCGCCGGCCAAACCACCGAGCGCACCCGCCAAGGTCATGGCGATGGCGGCGGCGCGCTTCGGCTCGATGCCGCAAAGGGCGGCGGCCCTCGGTTCTTGACTCGCGGCGCGCATTGCCTTGCCGAACATGGTTTTCGAGAACATGTACCACAAAACGGTGCTGGTCAGCGCCAGGACGAAGATGATCCAGAGGCCTTGGCTCGGAATGTAGACGTTGCCTATCAACACCAGCGGCAAAAGCCCGAATTCCGGCACGAACGTGATTTCACGCCCGAAGGCGAGCGCGGCTGCCCCGCGCAAGGCGAGCGCCACGCCGATGGTCAGCATCACCAGCGTCAACGGATCGGAACTGCGCGCCATCGCCATATCGAGAATGCAGCGCTGCATCAGCCAGCCGGTAAGCGCCGCACCCGCTACAGCGAGCAGGAGCGCCAGCGACATCGGCAGTTTGGCGGCCTGCGCCGCGCAGGCAAGAAGAACGCCGCCGAGCATCAGGAATTCGCCGTTGGCGAAATTGATCAGTTTGGTAGCATTGTACACAATGGTGAAACCAAGTGCCGCCATGCCGTAAATGCAGCCGACGACGAGGCCCGTGATCAGGATTTGCAGCAGGGTATCCATTTTACCTCCAGGCTTTGCTTCGGTCGCTGACGGACGGATTGCAAGACCGCCCGCCCTGCAGGTCACTTCACGGTGACGAACTTGCCGCCTTGAACCTGCAGCATCACCATCGACTGCGACTCCCGGTCGAGGCCGTTGTGGTTGGCGTCAGTGAAGCGAAACATCCCGTTGGCGCCGGGGAAGGAAATGCCACTGCGCATGGCTTCCGCCAGCTTCTCGCGATCCGGGGACCCGCCAGCCTTTTTCAGCGCTTCCTCGATGAGCAGCATCGCGTCCGAGGGATGCCCGATGAAGGTCGTGGCGTCGGCTTTGAACTTCTCCTTGTAATCGGCCGCGAGTTTGGTCACCACTGGGCGCATCGGATCGTTTGCGGCAAGGCTCTCGGGCGCGAGCAGACGCATGGACGATACGTAAGACTTCTCCGCTGCCGCGCCGGCCTGCTCGATCAGCTGCGGCGAGGCAGCACCATAGCTGTTGTAGATCGGCTTGTTGTAGCCAATGGCCGCCGCGTTCTTGAGTATGATGGTCGGACCGGGGTTGACGCTCCAGATCAGCATCGCATCGGCGCCACTCGACCGAATCTTGAGGATCTGCGGCGTCATGTCGGTATCGCGTGGGCCGAACTCTTCCGCTGCGTTGACCTTCAGTCCGAGTTGGCTGGCTACCTCTTTGACGACTGCGGCACCGGCCTGCCCAAAACCATCGGCGGAGGACAGGATGCCGACGGAGGTGGCGCCCTTGACCTTCATGAAAGAAATCAGGTGCTCGGCAACGATGCGGTCGGTCGGTGGAGTCTTGAAGACGTAAGGGGTTGGGGGCACAACAACCGCTTCCGCGCCTGCGAAGCTGACGAGCGGCACCTTGTTTTCGTTTGCGACCGCGCGGATCGCCAGGCTTTCGCCGGTCGTCGAGGGGCCGACCACAACATGCACCTTGTCTGAATCTATTAGGCGGCGGAACTGCTGGGCCGCGATTGTGCCGTTGCCTTCGGTGTCGTAGAGGAACGGCCTGATCTTGTTACCGGCCATGCCGCCGCGCGCATTGATCTGTTCGACGAGCATCTCGAAGGCGTTCTTCTGTGATGCGCCGATGAAGGCCGTTGGCCCCGAGGCTGCGATCAACGCACCAATGCGGATTTCCTTATCCTGGGCCTGCGCTGCTCCCAATAAAGCGACGGCCATAGTCAGGCCCAGACCGGCGGAAAGCAGGTTTCTGCATGTTGTCATGATGGGTTTCCTCCCTTAGAGTTTCTCGATACTGGTCTTCAGTTGCGTTCGCTGGCCGCATGGAGGCCCGCGATGTAACCAAAGGTCATGCCCGGTCCGAGCGTGATGCCGCCGCCGGAATAATTCCCGCCAAGCACGCTCGCCATGTCATTGCCGACGGCATAAAGCCCCTTGAGCGGCGTATTGTCAGGGCCGATCACACGCGCGTGTTCGTCGGTTTTGAGGCCTGCGAAAGTGCCGATATCGCCGGGGACGACCCGCACAGCGTAGAATGGACCGGTCGCGATCGGCGCGAGGCACGGGTTCGGCTTGACCTCTGGATCGCCGTGAAAACGGTTGTAGGCGGTCGAGCCTTTGCCGAAGGCAGTATCCGTGCCAGTCGGAACGTCCGCGTTCCAGCGGGCGACCGTTTCCTCGAAAGCGTTTCGTTCAATGCCCGCCACTGATGCAAGCTCGGCAAGAGTGTTGCCGCGCATCAGGTAGCCGGAGCGGATCGAAGGTTGAAGAGGTAGCGGCGCCGGTTTCACATGGCCAAGACCGTATTTGCGGATGGTGCGGTGATCGGCGATCAGGAATGCCTCCGCCGGTTGGTCCGAAGGGCACGCACATTCCATGCCCTGCACGAAATCATGATAGCTGTTGGCTTCGTTGACGAAGCGGCGTCCGGCTCGCGAGACAGCGATGACGCCCGGCTTGCCGCGGTCGATGAAGTGGGGGAACGGGCCCTTGGTACCATCCTTGCGCGGCACAAGGCTGGTCGGAGCCCAGGCACCCGCGTTGGGATAATCCTTGACGACCTCGCCGCCAACCGACTCGCCCAGACGTACGCCGTCTCCAGTGTTTCCAGGACTCGCCGCCGACCAATGCTCGCTCTCACCGGCGCAGTGATTGTAGAGGGTCTGCCGCCTGGCAAAATCAAACGGAAAGCCGCCACAGGCCAGTACGACGCCCTTGTTCGCCAGCACACGGCGCCTGCCTTTTGGTGTCAGCACTTCCGCACCGACGACATGGCCTCTGTCGTTTCGGATGAGCGTTCTCACCGGGCTGTCGAGCCAGATCGGCACGCCGAGTTCGCACGCCGACCGAAACAGTCGCGCGGCCAGCGCATTGCCGTTGGTCAACAGCATCGACCGGCCCCGCACGGAGCGGTCGAACCCGAATTTGACCAAACGTTTGGCGACGTAGAGGAAGGATTCCAGCCGCTGCGTGGCGCGATAGAAGTGCCAAAGCTCTTTACCAGAGCCGATTGCGAGGCCATAGAGCGTTAGCTCAGGCCGCGGCGGTCGCAGCTTGTCAATATCCGATCCGAGAATTGTCGCACTGACAGGTTGCGTCAGTATCGAGCGACCGCCCGGCGTGCCACCCGGCGCATCCGGATGGTAATCCGAGAATGCGGGAGCCGCTTCGAACCGCACCTGCGTATACGCATGCATGAAGGCAACCATCTCGGGACCTGCGTCGAGAAATGCATCGACCCTCGCAGCGTCGTAGTGGTTGCCCGATTCGTGCTTCATATACGCGAGCGCCGCGTCCTTGCTGTCCTTGACCCCAGCTTCGATGCTCACCGGATTGTTCGGCACCCAGAGATAGCCGCCCGATAACGCTGTTGTGCCACCGAACACCGCTTCCTTTTCGGCAACGATAACCTTCAGCCCCTTCTTCGCGGCAACGATGGCGGCAACCATGCCGCTTGCGCCGGAGCCGGCGACCAACACATCGCAATGCTGGGTTTCATTTGGAATCGCGTGCTTGGAAGAGGCAACCATGGCAGATCATCCATAATACAAGATACAAGCGGTTATGGTGGTGGCGTTCATGAAGTAAGATACCCACCCTCGACAGGTAGCATGACACCGGTCACGTAGGAGGACATGCGTGAGGCAAGAAATAGCGTCGGCCCCACGAGCTCTTCGGGCTCGCCTACGCGCCCCATCGGCGTATGATTCAGAAACCGGGCCATCACCTCGGGATTAGCGCGCGTCCCTTCGGTCATAGGCGTGGCAATGACACCTGGTGCAATCCCGTTGACGCGTACCCCGTCCGCTGCCAGATCGGCCGCCAGCGCCTTGGTCAGCTGAATGACAGCGCCCTTGGTGGCGGCGTAGCTGGCCGAATTCCGATAGGCGACGAAGGAAGCAATCGAGCCGACATTGACGACGCGTCCCTTGGTGCGCCGCAGCTGCGGCAGCAGAGCTATCGTCATGTTGGCAGTGCCGTTCAGATTGACGGCAATCTGCGCGTCGAGGTGGTTGAGAAATTCAGGGTCGTCGGGTGCGGTGCGGCGCGTGATCCCTGCATTATTGATCAGCACAGCCACATCACCGAACACCTCCCTTGCAGTGGTTGCAAAAGCAAAGCACGCAGCACGGTCCGCAACATCGAGCCCATACCCTTCGGCGTGTCCGCCCACAGCCTTGATCGCGTTGGCCGTTGCGCAGGCACCCTCGGCGTATCGATCGACGACGATTACTGAGGCTCCGGATGTGGCAAGTCCGCGGGCGATAGCGGCTCCAATGCCCTGCGCCGCCCCCGTGACGACAGCGACATCGCCGGCCAGCAGGCCAGAAATGGATCCGTCGTGCATCTGCCTCTCTCCCCTAGCATCAACTGTTGCTGCGCACAGTTACGTCTCGTATTGTTCGTACTAGCTTCGATAGTTATACAATTCGTAATAAACTTCCTATTCTGTAATGATGCTTCCTGCGAGCCAGGCTGTCAAGCCTGTCGGATTAGGCAACTTTGCCGCTGTGAAGGACACTCATGGTAGACCGCTCAACCGAACCTCTGCCGGAAAACGCGCCTGGCGCAGACAAGCCGACACAACTCGGCATCCAATCGGTAGAGGTTGCTGGCGATCTAATTCACGCACTGATCCAGGCCGATGGGCCGCTCAAATTGGCCGATCTGGCGCAGAGGGCAGGCATGCCCTCTGCCAAAGCGCACCGATATCTCGTCAGTTTGATGCGCGTCGGATTGGCGCGGCAGGATGCGGCGACGTCTCGATACGACCTCGGACCTGTAGCTTTCCAGCTTGGGCTCAAGGGGTTCAGTCGCTTCGAGCCGTTGCAAGTGGCTGAAGCGACGCTGCACACACTTGTCGATCAGGTCGGCGAGACAGCGGCGCTAGCCGTCTGGGGCGAAAAGGGCCCTACGATGATCAAGGTCGTCGAGGCCCGGCATGACCTGGCGAGTACCATGGCGCCGTCGCACCACTGCCCGCTGACCTATTCCGCGACGGGGCTCTTGTTTTGTGCCTACGAAGACCCGGTTCGTACGGCCACCGCAATCGAGCGCGAGTTGGACCAGAACCGACGGTCGGGCCGTCTCAACGTACCGAAAGAACGGGCGTCTCTGGCTGGAATGATGCGTGAAATCAAGGAGCGCGGTTATTCTTGCCTGTCAGACGGCGGTGGTGACGGCTTCGGCGCCGTAAGTGCACCGGTGTTCGATATCACCGGCAAGTTGATCATGGCCCTGACAGTGTTTGGTCGCTCAACACGCGTCGACGCGAAACCAAATGGAGCACTTGGAAAACTCGTCGCCGATACCGCAGCCGAACTATCGGCCTCGCTCGGATACCACGGCGCGCACGGGCGTTAGATTGGCCTGCCCCACGGAGCGGTACCACGGCTCATGTTAGAGTCCGGCCGTGATCGGCCAGCATTTGGCCTGGCCGGAGCGAAGCACAGGCCAGGCCAGATGCTGGCGGGAAGATCGTTTCTGGTGCCGGCGGCCGATAGCCGAGCGAGGAGCGCGGCGTAACGTTGTCGTAGTAACGCCGCCATCGCTCGAATTATGGAGCAACGGCACCAAGTTCGGGGCTGGTCGCGGCCGGCTGATTTCGGCTTCAATGCAGCATGGCCGATCAGCTCATCATTCAAATGTTCAAGCAAAAGCGCGCCGAGATCAGCGGCATGATTGCTGCCTACCAAGCCAAGATCGAGCAGGCTCAGCACGAACTTGCGTACATCAATGCTGTGCTCCGTCTCGTCGAGGGTGGTGAGCAAGAGCGCGCTCAGTCTTCACTCGCGCGAAGACGGGGGCCTGTCCATCGTCCCCCGGGGGGAGAATTTGCGCCCATCAGCCTGACCACACTTAGAAGCCTTGCCCGACGCAGCTAGTCTAAAACGCGGCTGGTCATATCGTCAAGTACGCCCAGACGCACAACCTCATCGGACACCTGCGCCGAGGCAACGCCGCCGAAGGCGCTAACCACCGAAATTATCAGCACGCCCCAAATAGCCCTTCTCATCGCTTCTCAAGCAGCGGTACGTTGAAGATGTTTCATCCTGCGTATTTCGCAAAAATTGGACAGCAATTTTGCTAACTGACGGACAGCTGGGGTAAGGGCTTTTGGTTACCTGGTTGTTGAGGTCAACCGGGATTCGTTTCGCTGTTTTCGACGTCGGTCAAGGGGCGCGCGGATTTTTTCCTTCGCATGCTGTCGCCTTCAAGGGCGATACGGTGGGAGTTGTGTATGATCCTCAGGAAGCTGGGCACCTATCTCGGCCGCGTCATCCGCGACATTGGCCGCAAGATCGAAGGTGACGGCGGGCTCGAAGCGGCGTTCGCAAAGCTGCTATTGCTGGCGCGGCGTGTGCGCGAGCGCGCCTGTTCCGGCTAGGGAGGTTCGACGAGAGATACCACGCATTGTCCGTCCTCCTATGAGAGCATTGACTTGGCGATCACGTTGCGGAGGATTTCGCTGGTGCCTCCGCCTATCGTTCCGACCCTGGAATCGCGGAAATACATCTGCATTTCCGAACTCATCATCAGTCCCGCGCCGCCCATGATCTGGATGCCGGCATCGGCGCACTTGGAATTGCTTTCGGTGGCGAATATCTTCGTCACCGCCGCGGCCGTATTCGGCGCGACGCCCTTGTCCATGAGGGACGCGAGCCGGTACGTCATGACACGCGAACTCGCTGTAGTAGCGCTGCGCACTCGCAGGGTGATGGAGGGTTAAGTACGGTTTCATCCCTATCTCGCAATGCAACACGGTGCTTCAAGTTCTCTTTGTGAAAGCCTGAGCAATAAAAGTACCAGCGTCGTTAGTTTCGGGAGTGCGAGCACATTTGGGGTTGGACGCGCAAGAAGTCCTACCGGCTCGTCAGTCGACTTTGGCGCCAGACATCTCAATGATTGGCTTCCAACGACTGATTTCACTCTTGATGAACTCGCCAAGCTCGCCGGGTGTGGTGGGGGCAGTAATCGCTCCGGCTTGATCGAGAAGCTTCTTCGTCCCAGGAGACTCCATGGCCTTGCGAGAAGCGGCATTCAGCTTCTCAACTATTTGCTGTGGAGTACCGGCAGGCGCGAGCAGCGCGTACCAAGCTGTTGCAACATACCCTGGCAGGGCAGCTTCAGCCACCGTCGGAATGTTAGCGAGAGCCGGAATGCGATCCTTCGAAGTCACCGCCAGCGCGATGAGGTGACCCGACTGCACGATGGGGATGCCGGTCGCAAGACTCAAAAAGATGATCGGGACATGACCCGCAATAACGTCATTAAGCGCGGGCCCTTCGCCACGATAAGCCACACCGCTCATCTGCAGCTGCGCCATCGATTTGAACAGCTCTCCGCCGAGATGCTGTGTAGTGCCTGAGCCTCCGTGCGCGAAATTGTGCTTGTTGGGCTCTCTTCGAATCAACTCAATCAGTTCGCTCAACGTTTTCACACCCAGAGCAGGATGCACTGCGATTAAGTTCGATACGAACGCGATGCGGGTGATTGGGGCGAATGCCGTGGTCGGATCATAAGGCAGCGACTTGAAGAGCGTGACATTGCCTGCGAGCGGTCCATTCGTGCCGAAGCCGATCGTGTAGCCGTCTGGAGGGGACTTGGCGACGGCGTCCGTTCCAATGTTTCCGCCCGCGCCAGTTCTGTTCTCGACGACGACTGTTTGTCCAAGTACTTCCCCGAGTTCCTTAGCGAACGTTCGCCCAAGCGCGTCTGTCGGGCCACCCGCAGCAAATGGGATAATCAACCGTATCGGCTTTGACGGGTACGTATCAGCCAACACAGCCATAGGTAGCGAGCTTAGGATCAGAGCGCCAACGATTGCCGACCAACTCTTCATGTAACCCTCCCGAAGTCATTATTTTTTGGTAGTCAGCAAAGCGTGTGCCACGCACGTTGGCTGTCCGCATGGCCGCGATAAGTAAGAAAGAAGCCAGTGCGACGGATAGATGTTGTGGCCGCCCCGGATTATCAGGTCCTTGAGGCGCCCCTCGATGCGGAGATTGCCTTTGGCGTCCATGACGCCAAGATCTCCGGATAGAAACCAGCCGTAGTCGACGGTCGCACGGTCGGTCCCCCAACCGTCTTCAGTCAGAAGCGCCCGCGCCGACAGCGTGTTGAGAAGGTCGCCGACCTCGGCGCATGTGTAGGTCTTGTGGACCGAGGGGTTGCAGGCGATCCCTTCACGCGCGCAGGCGAGGAACATGACGACCGCCTCGATGCGGTTGGACAACCACATCATCACGCGGTCGCTGCCGACCAGCCCGTATTCGCGCAGATCTGCCGCGACACCGTCCGTCCAACGCTTGAGCTCACCCCACGTCAGCGTTTGGCGAGCATCCTGCAGCGCCACGGCATCAGGCCGCTCGGTCGCATGACTGGTGAGCAGACTGTAGAAGGTGTCTTCGCGCCACCATCCGTTCGCTGTAGTAGCGCTGCGCGCTCGCAGGGTGATGGAGAGTTAAGTACGGTTTCATCCTATCTCGCAATGCAGCATTCGAGAACTGCCTTCATGGGCGTTGCTGCTATCCAGACATCAGCAACACCCGTGCCATTTCGCCGCTGCTGCTCCTGGGTCGTGGAACTCCTTGTTTTGCAGGGGTAGCCTTTGGAGCCTCTTAAATTTGTGTCCTCAGGAGCGGCAAAGTTTCTTGAGCGGCGTCCTCACTGTGCTCACGTGTCCTCAACAAGGACACTGAGGAAATGCCTAATCCGATTACCGCCACGATTGCCGGTGTGCTTCTCTTCGACGCTGCGGCTCGTGTAATCGCTTCGGTCGGCGTGGGCTCCGATCCACGTCTGAATTCGTTGACCGCAGATCAGGCATGGATGGCCGAGGCCCGCGAGCGGCGCATCACGACGCTGAATCTCGATCGCAAGATCTACATGGTGCTGGTCACTCCGGCCGGGTCCAGAGAGATGCTCGTTCTCAGCGAAACGCCGGGCGACGCACTTCTCAGCTTCATCGGCAGCGTCGATTTCTCCTGAGACATCCTGCAGCACCTGCTGACGGATCCGTTCGACGCCATGACGATCGTCGATGACAAGGCCAAGATCGTCTACATTTCTCCGATCCACGAAGCGTTTTTCGGGCTGAAGGCCGGCGAAGGAAACGGACGCCCGGTCGAGACCGTCATCGACAACACGCGACTGCATGAGATCGTGGCCACGGGCAAGGCCGAGGTCGGGAAAATTCAGCGCATGCGCGGCGGAGACAGAGTCGTTTCCCGCATTCCCATCAAGAGGGACGGGAAGGTGCTCGGCGCCATTGGGCGGGTCCGCGAGCGACCGATACGCTACCTCAGCCGGAATGGTCGCGGCGGCGTTCATCAGGTCCCACTCGCCCTTCGATTCCGACGGCTTCTTGGTCTGCAAAAGGTACATGTCGCGCATCATGCGGCCGTCGTCGCGGATGCTTCCGTTCTTGGTCATGAAGTCGTTGACGGGGCATCCGCGTCAGCCGGTCCTTAGCTTGCTCTGCAGCGCGTCGGGCGTCCTCACGCTCCAGCATTTCCATCGCGAATGATACGTTGTCAGCAAGCCGCCCCAGCAGCTTCATAAATTCTGGGGTAAACACATCCGTTTCGCTCGACAGGAAGAGCAGGACGCCAACCGCTTCTCCATTTCTCAATAGGGGTAGGCCGGCTCCAGATCTGATGGGAATTGGGCTATCGTGCCAATGTCTTGTCCGCTTGGCCGTCTCGAAGGAGAGGCAGCACGGCACTCGCCGTCAGGCCCGCGCTCGCGGCCAGTTCCTTCCACGGTTGGGTTCTGGGATCGTTGAGAACATCGCTGCTAATGCACGGTCTGGCCGTGCGAAACGCCTCGCCACCGAGTCCCTGACCGTGCGGAATGGTGGCATCAGAAGAAAAACGAAGTTGCTCGATCAAATGAACGAAGGGACCGGCCCCAGCGGCCATCCGGAACCACGAAGAGTCGTCCTCGATCAGGAAAATGGCCGTGCCCAGAAATTTGCCGCCATCAACCGCAGCATTACAAACATCTTGATAGAGATCTTGTTCGGAAGTGCTCCGTAAGATCGCTTCGTTGGTCGCGCTCAGTACCGCGAACATTCTTGCCCGGTTGTGTTGCGCCGCCATTTCGATCTCGAAAGTTCCATCGGGTTGCTGTCACGATGATGCTTCCCGGCTAAGTTGCCGCTACGGATTGAGGTTAACGCTTTGTAAATGAGGCGATGTAAGTCGGGGAATATTGGGGAGACGCAGTCCAGATCTGGCTCGATTTGAGGGCGTGTAGTATCTTTAGTCAGTGTCGAATGGCCTCAAGACTTCTGCACCCTTGGCCTACGCCGCCGAGGAACGGTTCACAGAGCTGGCTTTGGTCTTCCCGTCACCACGTCCCGTCGATGACCCATGCTCATGCGGGTCGACTATGACCTTTGCGAATTTCTAAGAATTTTCGGCTATGGTCCGCCTATGGACAACAAACGTACCGCGCCTCGACATCGCGTGCTGAAAGCCGGGACGATAGAATTCGGTGGGGGTGGTATTAGCTGTACCGTGCGGAACTTGTCGGCGAGCGGCGCCGCCCTGGACGTCGAAAGTCCGCTAGGCATTCCTCACGAGTTCAGACTGGTTATAGAGGCAGATCAGCTAAGCCGACCGTGTCATGTCAAATGGCGAAAAGAGAAACGGATTGGCGTCGCATTTGACTGAGACGACAATCACACCTCCCCCAGGGTTGCCGTCCCCGCTTCTGTTCCAGCATTTTGGTATTTGAGTGATCCAAATCCACGTGGCCGCGCGGTTACGGCTTTATCCATCCATGCGTCGACCAAAGTGTAGGTCAGGCGGATCACGTCGCGCAGGCGTGGAGCATTCTCCAGGCGCGACAGCGTCGGTTGAGAACACAGATCGCGACCGCTGTCCGGCAGCCGTCCGCAGGCCAGCTTGAACGCCGGATCGGACCGCAGATGGTCGAGATCGTCGGCGTCCTCGTAGCCGCAGCAGATCGCAAACATGCGAGCGCGGAACATATCGACAAGGCTGTGCACGACCCGCGTCGGGTCGCGCCGATCCGGGAACATCCGGGCCAACTTGTCGGCCAAACCGAGACGCCGCTCGGCCATCGCCAGAAGCATCACGCCCCCATTCGAGGTCAGGCGACCGCCATCGAAGGCAGCTGTAATTTTCTTGGTGTGAACGGCTGGAAATGAGAAGGGCAGAATCGTATCATCGGTCATGGCGGGCGTGGCGTTCGCGGTTGAAGGTGATGGGGTTGGCTTCGCAACCGAATCCTACGCCGCATCAGCGCTTTACACCACGCTCGCCAGCCTCTCCGGTGCCATCTGGCGAATAAGACGGGCTAGATCATAGCGGCCTGAAAGATTTGTGAGTGTCCACACATCGTCAACCGGCTTTAATACTTCCTTTCGTAACGACAGCCTAATATTAGCCAACGGCTGGCAATGTCTGTAACGAGTAAAATGCACCTTAATCTTCGGCAAACTGTTCTTGGATCCGTGGCGCTCCTCTGCGTACTTGGACCGCTTCTCGGGGCGGTAGCTGTCACTAACCTTATCCTCACGCGAAACGACATTCGGTCGAGCTTCCTGGAACTTGCGTCCAAACCTGAGCCGGACGGCATCATGGCGCTGTCCGATCGTCACTTGGCCGCCATTGACTTAACTCTCGTTCTCGGTTCCTGCGCCGTGATGGCGGCGTTGATGATCGGGCTTGCCATCGGGTACTTCGTCGATAGGAGCATGTTGAGGCCAATCGAATTGCTCACCGCTGCCATGGAACGGTTACGCACCGGCGAAACGCCGCTTGCCCGGACTTCCTCGGCTATCGAGCGGCCCGAAACATCTGCTGACGCATATCCGGGGATGGAGTTTTTGCCCGAGTATGAAGGCCGCAAACATGAGATCGGAGCGTTGGCCCGAACGCTCCGCCAGTTCCATGAGCGTGGCCTGGACGTCCAGTTTAAATCAAATCTACTGAATTCGGCCATGGCGAACATGTCGCAGGGGCTTTGCATGTACGACGCCGATGACCGGCTTGTCGTCTGCAACAGCCGCTTTCAGGATATTTACGGTCTCCCCGCCGAGGCCATCGAGCCCGGAACTCCCATCCACCGCGTTGCCGAGCCGGAATGCGTGGGCCACGATTGGGAATGCGACCTTGTGGAAGCTTACGCGACGATAAAGGCTGCTCTCGCGAGGGATGAGCGTCTGCTACCTGAGCAGCGGCTCGCGGATGGCCGCACGATCTCGATCTCGGCCGTACCAACGGAGAATGGTGGCTGGGTCGCGACCTTCGAGGACATCAGCGAACGTCGCGCGGCGGATGCGAGGATCGCGCATATGGCGCATCACGACGCGCTCACGGGCTTGCCCAACCGGGTGCTGTTCCGTCTAGAGGCCGAGCAGGCGCTCAAGCGAGCGCGCCGGGGCGAACAGCTCGCCGTTATCTACCTTGACCTGGATGGTTTCAAGGCCGTGAACGATATGCTTGGCCACGCGATCGGGGACCGGTTGCTGGTCGCTGTCGCGGATCGGTTGCGCGCGAGCATGCGTGACGACGCCTTTGTCGCCCGCCTTGGGGGAGACGAGTTTGCAGTTGTGTTGGCCGTGGGTCAGCCGGACGACTTGGCCGTGCTGGCGCAACGAATCATCGAGACGCTCAGCACGCCCTACGACATCGGCGACCATCAGCTCATGATCGGAGCGAGCGTCGGCATCGCCGTGGCGCCCACCGATGGTCACGACCCAGACCAGCTTCTGAAGAAGGCCGATATGGCTCTTTATCGAGCCAAGGCGGATGGCCGGGGCAAGTACTTCTTTTTCGAAGCCTGGATGGACGAGAGAATGCAAGCTCGTCGAGCGCTTGAGGTCGATCTCCGCAAGGCTCTGGCGCGGGAGGAGTTCGAGGTGTTCTATCAGCCTCTCGTCAACCTTCAGACGAACGAGGTCAGCAGCTTCGAGGCGCTGCTGCGCTGGCGACACCCCGTGCGCGGCATGGTTGGGCCCGACAATTTCATACCGCTTGCGGAAGAGATCGGATTGATCAACGAAATCGGAGCCTGGGTGCTGAAACAGGCGTGTTCGGACGCCATGGGATGGCCCGATCACCTGAAACTCGCCGTTAACGTATCTTCTCTTCAATTTAGGAGTAACAGGTTATCCCTCGATGTCGTGGCAGCCTTAGGTCATTCGGGACTGCCTGCAAGCCGGCTTGAAATTGAGATCACCGAGACCGCGTTGTTGCAGGATACGGAGGCGACCATCGCGGTCCTGTATGAGCTTCGACAACTCGGACTCAGCATCGCCATGGATGATTTCGGGACAGGCTACTCTTCGTTGGGCTACCTGCGGAAATTCCCGTTCGACAAGATCAAGATCGACAAGTCTTTCACTCTAGGTTTGCCGGATCGGGCCGATTCCTTGGCGATCGTGCGGGCTATGATGGGGCTCGGGGTGAACCTTGGCATGATCACGACCGCCGAGGGCGTCGAGACGGAGGAGCAGCTTGCTGCGCTACGAGCCGAAGGCTGCACCGAGGTGCAGGGCTATCTGTTCAGCCCAGCGCGACCGGCCGGGGAGATCGCTGCCCTGCTTTCCAGAATGCGGGGACAGACCAGAGTCGTTGCGTGATGACGACCAGAATGTCCAAGCCACATTTACCGTTATTCGGCCCTTTAATTGCGGGTCCGTGTCAAGTTCCTTTCTGATGTCATCGCTGGGGTCATGGTCCTTTCCAAGGTCGTCGAGCATCTCATGATGATGTCCGGGTCGTGCGGCGCGACAATCAAGATGGGAATCCCGCGACAATCAGGATGAGAATGCGCCGCTGCTGGGGTGACGAAGGGAGGGCGTAGCCCGACCGGAGTTACCCCAGCAGCGGCGTGGGCGCCCGAAGGGCCTCATTTGGCGGTAACGGCGGCTGGTCAAGGATCGGTTTTCTCTTTCGAGAGGACCCCAATTCCTTGGCTGACCGACACGTCACCGATCAACAAATGAGGCTTTTCATGAACTTGCGCCGCAACCATTCGCCAGCCATTGCCGCTGCGAAGGCCGGATTCAGCACCTCCGCCGCCTACCGGTTCGAGAAGGATCCCCGACTTCCAACCCAAAAACAGGCGCCCCGCGAACGTCGCCGCGCCGATCCATTCGTCGACGTCTGGGAGAACGACGTCCTCCCCATGCTGAAGGCCGCCCCGGATTGCGGCCGATCGCCGTGTTCGAGGAACTATGCCGTCGGCACCCGGAACTGGGCTCCGGGAAGCGGCGGACGCTTGAACGGCGGATCAGGGCGTGGCGCGCGGTGAACGGCCCGGACCGGGAGGTGATCTTCCGCCAGGAGCATCCGCCGGGTCGCATGGGCTTGTCAGACTTCACCGAGGTCGCGGATCACCGTCGCCGGCCAGTTGCTGGACTGCCGGTTCTATCACTTCCGTCTGCCGTTTTCCGGCTTCGAACACGCCCATGTCGTGCTCGGTGGCGAGAGCTTTGTCGCGCTGGCGGAAGGGTTGCAGAACGCCCTGTGGTCGCTGGGCGGGGTTCCCGAGCAGCACCGAAGCGACAGCCTTTCGGCGGCGTTCCGCAATCTCGGCGCCGACGCCAAGGAGGATTTGACGACACGCTACGAGGCATTCTGCGGCTATTACGGCATGACACCGACCCGCAACAATCGCGGAGTGTCGCATGAGAATGGTTCGATCGAGAGCGCGCATGGCCATCTCAAGAGGGCGCTCGCCGACGCCCTGTTGCTGCGCGCGTCGCGCGACTTCGACGATCTTGCGGCATGGCGAGGCTTCGT
This sequence comes from Bradyrhizobium sp., assembly GCA_021732175.1. Classification (GTDB taxonomy): domain Bacteria; phylum Pseudomonadota; class Alphaproteobacteria; order Rhizobiales; family Xanthobacteraceae; genus Bradyrhizobium. Next base: position 16,001 of record JAKFVP010000559.1, on the reverse strand, counting down.
CGACGAGAGCGTCGGACGTAGGCTTTTCATCCGAACTCGGTTGGAGTCACACCCGCCGGATCGGCATATTTCACACGGATTGACAGCTTTGCTGGAAATATTCTGCGACACAGCCTAAATATGGATCTTCCCCAAAATCATGTCAGCAGCATTTTCCGCGATCATGATGGTCGGCGCATTGGTGTTGCCCGCCACCAGCGTCGGCATGATCGAGGCGTCGATCACCCGCAGCCCCTCGATACCGCGCACCCGAAGCTGCGGATCGACCACCGACGCCGGATCGGCGCCCATCCGGCAGGTTCCGACCGGGTGATAGATCGTCTCGGCCCGCTTGCGGATATCGGCGGCGATTTCGTCATCGCTCTGAACCGCGGGACCGGGCAAAACCTCGCGCCGGGAATGAACAGCCATGGCAGGCGCGTCGAAGATGCGCCTGCCGATCTTGACCCCCGCGATCATGGTTTTCATATCCTCCGGGTCATCGAGGTATTTCGGGTCGATCAGCGGATCATCCAGGGGATCGGGGCTTTTCAGACCGATCCTGCCCCGGCTTTTCGGCAGCAGGTCGCAGATGTGCAGGGTAAAGCCATAACCGTAGGTGATCTTGCGTCCATGGTCGTTCAGATAGGTCGGGAGGAAGTGGAATTGCAGGTTCGGCCGGTCGCGCTCGGGCGTGCTTTTAACGAAGCCGCCCGATTCCGCGACGTTGCTGGTCAGAAACCCCTTGCGGCGGAAGATATAGGAAAACAGCCCCGCCACCGCGCGCGGCGGGAAGCTGAGTGCCACTCCGATCGGTTGACGCGAACTGGCCGCGTTCATCAGCGTGATGTCCAGATGGTCCTGCAGGTTCTTGCCCACGGCGGGCAGGTCATGCAGCACCGGAATGCCGTGTTCCTTCAGCTCCTCCGCTGCGCCAACGCCCGAGAGCATCAATATCTGCGGCGAATTCACCGCGCCGCCAGACAGCAGAACCTCACCCGCAGGGTTCAGCCGCGCCTGCTTGTATTTGTTGTTCCGCCTGTAGGACACGCCGATCGCGCGCCGCCCGTCCATCACCACGCGGGTCACCCGCGCATCGGTGATGACCTCCAGATTCGGCCGGTCCAGCGCGCTTTCCAGAAACGCCTTTGCCGAACTCCAGCGCCGCCCGCGGTTCTGGGTAACCTGATAAAGGCCGACCCCTTCCTGACGCTCGCCGTTGAAATCATCATTATGCTGGATCTGCAGTTCGCGCCCCGCCTTGACGAAGGATCGGCTGAGCGGGTTGACCGTCTGCAATTCGCTGACAAACAGTTCACCACCCGTCCCGTGGTATTCTGAATTACCGAATCGTTGATTGTTTTCCAGTCGCTTGAACAGGGCGCGGACACGGTCCCAGCCCCAGACCGAGGTGCCAGAGGCGACTTCCCAACCGTCGTAATCCGCCTTGTGGCCGCGCATATAGACCATCGCGTTGATCGAGCTGGACCCGCCCAGCGTCTTGCCGCGCGGCCAAAACAGGGGGCGGGCGTTCAGATGCTGCTGGGGTTCGGTATTGAAGGCCCAATTCAGTTTCTTGCTGTTGGCCAGCAGCGCGATGCCGATCGGCGTATGGATCAGCGCGCTCTTGTCTCGCGGTCCCGCCTCCAGCAAGAGGATGCGCTTCGCGGGATCTGCGGACAGCCTATTTGCAAGCACGCAGCCTGCCGAGCCGGCTCCCACGATGATGTAGTCGTACGTTCCGTGACTTTCAGATCGTTGTTCCATCGAACCAGTTACCCCAGCACCTTGACGACAAGCCTGATGAGCCGCTTCACAAAACCTGTATAGGGCGGGAACAGCATGTGGACGATCGAGTAGCGGTCCTGCAGGACGGCCTTCTCATGCGAAAATGCCCGAAAGCCAAAGACTCCGTGGGCCGCACCGATGCCCGAGTTGTTCACCCCGCCAAAGGGCAAATTGGGATGCAGGAAATGCACGACGGTAAGGTTGATCCCCACCGCGCCGGAACTGGTGCGCGTGATGATGTCCTCGGCAAAAGCCCGGCTATTGTCGAAGACATAAAGCGCCAGCGGTTTCGGATTGGCGTTAATCTGATCAATCACCTTGTCGATATCGTCATATTCGATGATCGGCAGGATCGGGCCGAACAGTTCCTCGCGCGAAATCGCCATCTCGGGGGTGATCTGGCTGATCAGCGTGGGCGCCACGAATTTCTGCACCGCATCCGTCTGCCCGCCCAGCAGTATCCGCGCGCTTTTGGCACGGGCATCCTCGATCAGGCCGGCGACCCGGTTGAAATGCCGGTCATTCACGATACGGCAATAGTCGGGCGTCATCTTCTGCACCTCGGGCGTCTTGCCATAGACGCGACCGATTTCCGCCATCACCGTCTCGTTGAACTCTTGCGCAATGTCGCGATGCACGAACACGTGGTCGGGCGCAATGCAGGTCTGGCCGTTGTTGGCAAACTTGCCCCAGACAATATTACGCGCGGCCTTTTTCAGGTTGGCAGTGGGGCCAACGATGGTGGGCGACTTGCCTCCCAGTTCCAAGGTAACCGAGGCCAGTGATTTCGCCGCCGCTTCCATCACCAGCTTGCCCACCTGCGGGCTGCCGGTGAAGAAGATGTGGTCGAACGGTAGTGCCAGCAACTCCTGCGCGACCGCTGCATCGCCCTCGACCACCGCCACCAGATCGGGCGAAAACGTTTCGGCCACTATATCCGCAATCAGGGTGGAGGTAGCAGGCGTCAGTTCCGACGGCTTGATGATCGCGCTGTTGCCGGCCGCCAATGCCGAGACCAGCGGCCCGAAGGCTAGATTCAACGGATAATTCCACGGCGCAATAATCAGACAGATCCCTTTCGGCTCGGGTCGGATCCTGGCCTTGGTGCCGAAAACACCCAGCGTGGCCGCTGCCCGGCGCGATCGCATCCAGCCCTTCAAGTGGCGTTTGGTGTGCGCGATCTCCTGCAGCACCGGCAGGATTTCGGTCAGCCTCACCTCGCTCTCGGGCTTACGGAAATCCGCATAAAGAGCCGCGATGATGTCCGTCTCGCGCCGCTGCAGGACTTCCCTCAGCCGGTTCAGCGCCGCGATGCGTGCCTTGCGGTCGAAATCCGAGCGACGCGCCCAGCCCGCCTCCCGTTGCTTCGCAAAAACATCCGCAACGGTAGATCTGGTATCCACCAATGGAATGTCGTTCGGATCGGCGTGAATATTCACAATGACCTCCATGGCGGGCCTGATCGGCCCGATACCCTTTGCCAACACGAGTTGACTAGGTTTCCTGGCAAAGCGCGTAATCTTTCTTGGTGGCGCCGCACTCCGGGCAACACCAATCCTCGGGAATCTCTTCGAACCGGGTTCCTGCAGCGATGCCCCCGGAAGGGTCGCCGAGTGCCTCGTCGTAGATATGCCCGCAGGTGATGCAGACCCATTTCACAAAGGGCTTGTTTTCGGCAAAGCCGGGCTCGCTTTGCAGGCTGAACAATTGGGGGGGCAAAGCCTCCGCGGCCTGCGGTACGGCGGCCATCCGCGCCGCCGGTTTCGACATCGGGCTGGCGGGCTTTTCGATAACGGCCGTGTCGGTGACCGGGACCGCGCTACGTGCCGTCCCGGCAAACTCGACGGCCTGAGTGGCCGGCGTCGTAGCGGCCGGCGCTTCGCCGATCAATTCGAAGTCGACCTTGTCGCGCACTGCGCAATCGGGGCAAGCCCATTCGTCGGGCACGTTGGCCCAAGCAGTGCCTGCGGGAAATCCTTCATGCGGATGGCCCAGCGTTTCGTCATAGGTGTATTTACAACCAGGACACTGGTACTTGGCCATGTTCCTTTTTCCTCCTTTTCCGCCGATCTGACATTGCTGGGCCGAATGGCAGCTATCCCTGGTTTTTTCCGTAATCGGCGCGCAACCTCTGCCCTATCGCACGGCCTGACCGCCCCACATGGCCAGCCGCTGGCCGCCCGACGATTGAAACGAGTCGAGTGGCTCAGGGCTGTGGTGTCGGGTGTCCGCATCGTTTGGCAAGCGAGAGCGGTGCGGAAGTTGGCGGTTTACTCGGCAGCAACCAAGCCGGGCTTTGCGTCGGTGCCGACCGTACCAAACTTGCGTTCGTAAAGCGCGTGCTTGCCATCCTCGATCTGGATCTTGCTCAGATCGCCATGGGCCCAATCTACCACGCGCGAGTCCATGGCCGACCTGAACCAACTTGGGATCAACGCGATGAAGAACATGCCCGGATAGCCCGAGGGCAGCGTCGGCAGATCCTTGAAGTCGCGCAGCGATTGGTAGGACCGCGTCGGATGCGCGTGGTGATCCGAGTGGCGCTGCAAATGGAACAAGATCAGGTTCGACACGATGTGGTTCGAGTTCCACGAGTGGTGCGGTTTCTGGTGCTCGTAGCGGCCATTGGGCAGTTTTTCACGCAGCAGGCCATAATGCTCAATGTAGTTGGCGCTAGTCAGCTGCCACCACCCGAACGCCATTTGGATCGGAAGGAAGACCAGCATCAGGGGGCCGAAGAAGGCAAGCAGACCCGCATAGAGCGCGAAGGTAATCAGCATCGGCTGCAGAATTTCGTTCTCTATGCTCCAAACGCTCTTGCCCCGGCGCGACAGACGTTCTTCTTCAAGGGCCCATGCGCGGCGGAAGGCACCGGGTATCTCGCGGGTGGAGAATTTGTAGATGCTTTCGCCCATACGTGAGGTCGCGGGATCCATCGGGGTGGCAACGTCGCGGTGATGGCCCTTGTTGTGCTCGATGAAGAAATGGCCGTAACCCGCAACCGCAAGCACCAGCTTGGCCAGCCAGCGGTCAAAAGTCTCCTTCTTGTGCCCAAGCTCATGCCCAGTGTTCAGCGCGAGGCCGTTCACGATTCCTAGCGAGAGCGCCAAGGTTATGATTTCGAGCCAAGACATCGCATGGGTACTGACCCACCAGGCCGCTACAATCAGGGCTGCGTAATGGATCGGCACGGTCAGATAGGTCAGGACGCGGTAGTATCGGTCCTTCTCAAGCATCTCGACGGCCTCTTCCGGCGGGTTGTTGAAATCCTCGCCGAACATGGCGTCCAGAAGCGGCACCATCGCGTACCAGACGATCAGGACCAAGGCGTACCAGATGCTCCATCCGGTCTGCGCTACCAGCCAGAGCCCGATCATTGGCGTCGCCGGCCACAGGGTGGACAGCATCCAAAGATAGCGCTTACGGTCGATGTAGCCTAAGATTGAAACAGACTGATCTGGCGTATTGATCATTCGGCATGTCCTCCCCTTGACCCCACCATTCGTCGCGCGGCAGGTGACACCAGTACGCCCATCCCGATTCCGAGCGAGCGGAGGAAGCGGAGATCATTGGGCCGGGACTCACAACTACACTTAAGTGTAGTTCCCGATTGGGGTATCCTATAGCTATCTGCGCTGCCTTGAGACGCCCATGATCAGGGGTACCTGCGACGAGCCGACATATCCGGGACGGCTGCGTGCCGTCCGCATTTCCGCGCGTCTGGGGACAATCGCCAGGCGCTGTATCGCGCGGCCCCGATTTACGTTTTCAGGCCAACCGGAGACCCGGACACTGATCTTGCGCGCAACGCAGGGTTATGGAAAATCGGTCGTTCTGGCGCAGAACTGGTTGGCCTTCAGGGCTGCTGGAAACAACGCAGCCTGGGTGTCTTTGCGCGACGGATACGAAACGGAAGGCGCGCTGGCGGAGGCCATCTACGGCCAACTGCTCGACGCAGCGTCCCGCGAAGGCCGAGCGGTCCCGGCGGATCTGGCCGAGTTAGTGGCCACGCTATGGGAAGAATTCGGCGCTGAGCGACCGGCCAATGTAATCTGCATCGACGACATCGAACACGCACCCGCCCTGCTGCACGCACTGGAAACCTTCGTGCTGGAAACCCCGCCGAATGTCCGATTCGCTATCGCCGGGGATACCCGGCGCGGTTTTGCCCGGCTGGGGCTGGAAAGCGGAGTGCGGGAGGTCCATGCCCGCGATCTGGCCTTCACCTTGGACGATGCCGAAACGTTTTTGCGGGCGCACCCGGTCGCCAACGTAACAGCACAGCAGATGATCGCCGAGACGCAGGGCTGGCCCGCGCTCTGCCACATCATGTGCCGGACCGAATTGCCGGTCCGGCCCGCGGTAAACTGGCCCGAAACGGTGACCTTCCTCCATGAGGAGATCGAGAGACGCCTGTCGCGTCGGCAGCTTGAGTTCGTTGAAAACGCAGCGATGATCGACCCGATTTCGGCGGAAAGCTACAATTACGCCTACAAGTCCACCAACGCCGACGCGCTGATCAGGGAGATCGACCTCGATCACCTGCTGTTTCGCCCCGCCGAAAATGACTCAACGCTGTTCTCGCTGCACCCGGTTCTCCGCGATTACCTTCAGCATCGGTTTCTGGTGCGCAGTGCTGAGCGAAAATCCTATGTCCTGAAACGTGCGGCCTTCTGGCACTGGCGGAGGCGCGAGTTCCAGAAGGCGGTAAACCTTGCGCTGCGGGCGGGCGACCACCGCTGGGCGCTGGGGCTGAGTGAGGACATCATGCTCGATCTCGCCCTGCGCCAAGGCGAGATCGAGGCGTTGCGCGAATGGCTGGGCCGGTTCCCAACCCGCGAGTTGCGCAAGCATCCGATCATCTGCCTCAGCTACGCTTGGACGATGTATTTCAGCCAACAGGCCGACAAGGCCGAAAGGCTGCTGGGCTATCTGCCCGCCCCGCGCGCGTCGTCCGGTGCGCATCCTGACCGCGGCTGGCTGCAACTGGTCCGCGCGATCGGTGCTGCGACCCATGACGAACTGGAGTTGAGCGAGCGGCTGTGCAACGATTGGATCAGTAACTTTGGCGACGATAATGCCGTCGGCAAGGGTGCGGCACTCACCTGTCTGGCCTTCATGCTAGCGAGTGAATACCGGTTTGACGAACTGAAGCAGGCGCTAGTCATGGCCCATTCAGTCAACAGCGCCGCGCACCAACACTATGCCTTTGGCTGGCTTTATGCGGCCGAGATTCAGGCAGCCCTCGCCAGGGGCGACATGCGCACGGCGCTGCAACTTATCGATACCGCCCGCAATGACAGCGACGTTCAGGTGACGCGCACATCCTTCTCGTCAAAGCTGCTGATCGCCCTGGAACTTGACGTGCTGTTCGAACTGGGGCGGCTGGATATCGCCGAGCACTCTGTCGCCGGGTTGCTTGACTTTGTCGCCAACTACGGCGTTACCGACGTGTTCTACGGGGTCAGCCGCGTCATCGCGACCTGGCATCGGGCCAATGGCAATCTCAGGGGCGCCGCGGCATTGCTGGAACGGGCACGCGCCCTTGCGGGGGAAAGGGCACTGCCGCGACTGGGAATGCTGATCGAGTTGGAACTTGCCGAATTGGCCCTGTTAAGCGGCGCGCGGGATATCGACTACCTGCTGCCGCGTGACTCTAGTGAGGTCCTGACCGGGCCCCATGCAAGACCCCTGCGTGCCCAAATATCGCTGTTGCGCGCGATGGAAGCCATCCCCAAGGGGCAGCACAGCCTCGCCCTCCGCAACGCCGAGGCGGCTGCCAAGATCGCGCGGTCGATCGGTGCTGGTCGATTGGAAGTGCGCGCGCTGATGTGCGAAGCTGGGGCCCACGCCGCCGCCGGGGCGCTGACGCCCGCGCGACGAAAGGCGGTCAATGCCTTCGAACTCATCAAGCAGTTGGGATGCTACCGGACCGGGCTAGACACGCGGGATCTGTTGCTCGCCTTGGCCCCGGTATCCGCCGATGCCTTTGTCACGTTCGATTTCGACGGGATCGCCAAGCCAAGGCCAAGGACTGAGCGGCCCTCGTTCCCCCTCGAGCTTACCACGCTGTCCGTCCGGCAGATCAGCGTCCTGCGGCTTGCCCGCGATGGACTTTCGAACAAGCGGATCGCTGACCAACTCCTGGTCAGCGAAGACACGGTGAAATGGCATATGCGCAGGATTTTCGCTGACCTGAAAGCACGCAACCGCGTGCAGGCCATCAGCGAGGCCGAGCGTCGCAATCTGATCTGACGGGGTATTTCCGGCTTTAGCCTGAAAAGAAAAGATGAGTGGCTCGCCCTTGATACGCCCTGGTCGGCTCCCTCGATGTTTAGCAGCCGGAGAACACGACAGCGTACAATCGCTCGTGAGATGAGTTTGCCTTATAACTAAAGTCGCTTCGCCCGCAGCCCCTGGTCTCGACACGGAAGATGGTTACATGAGCGCAATCGGCTTTCAGCTTCCCGAAGACGTGGTTGCGGTGCGCGATGGGGTCATGCGGTTTGTCGAAGCCGAGGTTCTCCCGCGCCTGGAGCGCAACCACGCGTTGTTCAATGATCCGCGCCTCACCTATGCTGCCGACGGGCGTTATGCGCCGGAGGTGCGCGCGCTAATCCGCGAGGTGCGCATGGCGTCCGCCGCGGCAGGTTACTACGCGATGTGTGCGCCAGCCGCGATTGGCGGCGGCGGGCTCGGACATCTTGCCTATTACGTCGCCTGGGAGGCCGTCTACCGACGAATCGGCGGCCATTCGATCCTGACGCCCTGGGTGATCGCTCATTGGGCCTTTGGGCCGAGCGCAATGCTGACGCAAGCGACACCGGAGGCGCAGGCGCGCTGTCTCGACGCAATGATCACGGGACGCACCTCGATGTGTTTCGGACTGTCGGAACCAGGAGCGGGCTCGGACGCCAGCATGATAAAGACCCGCGCGGTGGGCGATGGAGACGGCTGGCGCATCACCGGACGGAAACTCTGGACCACGAACTCGCCCACCGCGGAATGGTGCATCGTGTTTGCCGTCACCGATCCGGGTAAGGCGCAGCGAAAAGCCGGCGGGATCAGCGGCTTTCTGGTGCCGACCGACACCGAGGGGTTTGAAGTTGAAAGCGTGGTGCGGCTCTTCGGTCATCCCGGCGGTCATGAAGGCGCGCTGGTGCTTGAGAACATCAGGGTTGAGCCGTGGCAACTCGTCGGCGCGCTCGACGACGGCTTCAAGCTCGCGCTCTATGGCGTTTCGCTCGGGCGGATCTACAATTCGGCACGTGCGGTTGGTCAGGGCCGCTGGGCGATCGAGAAGGCGCTCGGCTATGTAAAGCAGCGTGAGGCGTTCGGCGCCAAGATCGCCGAGTATCAGGGCGTCTCGTTCCCGCTCGCGCGCGCCGCCACTGAACTTCACGCCGCGCATCTGATGGGACTCAACGCCGCGATGCTGCTCGATAGTGGCGAGCGGGCCGTGAAGGAGTTGTCGATGGCGAAAGCCTACGCCGTACAGGTGGGCTATCGAGCCGTCGATCAAGCGATACAGGCCCACGGCGCCATGGGCCTTACCAACGAGGTCGGCCTCGTCCATGCCTTGCAGGATTTGCGAATCATCAACATTGCCGACGGCACCAACGAGATCCTGGCACGCACCATCGCGCAGCGGCTGCTGGCCGGCGATATCGAGTTGTAGCCGGCCAGACCAATGGGGACAAGGCCCGGCTCCCTTGCAAGAGGCCGATCCGTCTATTACGGTCGGATCGTGATGATGTATCGTCCGAGGCTTGAGTCGTTCGCTGGCCGCCCATTGAAAGTAGTTTCAGCGCTTCGCAATGTTGCCCGAACAGCCTTGTTGGTCTATTACACGGCATTACTCATCTGGTGCAAGAGCTGGGCTTTGTACGGTGATGCCATTCGGGTTTGAGCGAGCAAGATTTGAAATCTTCATCGAGAATGAAGCGGGTTGCCAAGCGCGAGCCCAAGCGTAAAAATGTCGCACTTTCCGTGCCGCCGAAATCGCACGTTTCACGAGACCTTATCCTTCGGGTCGCGGCACAGCTTTTTCGACAGCAGGGCTATTCCGCCACTACGCTTCGACAGATCGCTGACAAGGCGGGAATGAAGGCAGGCAGCATCTACTACCACTTCGATTCGAAAACCGCGATATTGGACGAAATCCTCGAACTTGGATTGCAACGTATATTCGATGCGGTAAAGGCAAGTGTGAACGAACTTGGCAAGGGGTCGCACCGGAACAAGATCAGCGCCGCGATCAAAGCTCATCTTGTCACCCTGCTGCAAGAAAGCGACTACACCTCCGCCAACATGCGCGTCTACGGTCAGTTGCCGGAGCGCATCAAGAAGCGCCATCGTCCACTGCGCCGCGCCTATGGCAAATATTGGGATGACATGCTGGCGGATGCGCAGCGTGCCGGCGAAATCCGCCCGGAGATACTAATCGTTCCGCTACGCAGGTTTATTCTTGGTGCCTTGAATTGGACGGTCGAGTGGTTCGATGCGCGAAAAAGCAGCTCGGTACAGGAATTGGCGAGCCGGACCACGTTGCTGATCTTCAACGGCATCTTGCCGCGTTAGTGTTTCCAGTTTGTGCGTTGGTTATCGCATACGCTTGGCGACCTCTTCCAGCATTACTTCAGTAGTGCCGCCGCCAATTGATTGAACGCGAGCATCTCGCGACATTCGTTCAATCGTACTCTCTCGCATGTAACCCATGCCGCCGTGAAATTGCAGGCACGTGTACATCACCTCGTTGACGAGCTCGCCGCAATAAGCCTTGACCATCGATACTTCCTTGGTGGCATCGATCCCCTGCGTTACCAGCCATGCCGCGCAATAAACAAGTTGCCGCCCTGCCTCAACCTTGGCCGCCAGCATCGCCAACCGATGACGGATAGCCTGTCTCGACCACAGCGGCGCGCCGAAGGTCTGCCGCTGCGTGACCCAGTCCAGCGTGATCTCTATCGCAGCTAGCGCCTCACCCATCGCCATTGCACCGAGCACGATCCGCTCGTTCTGGAAGTTTTGCATGATCCCGTAGAAACCGCGTCCCTCCTCGCCGAGCAGGTTCGTTGCGGGGATCCGGCAATCCTCGAACAGCAACTCCGCCGTGTCTGATGACCTCCAGCCCTGCTTGTCGAGATCGCGACCAACCCGGAAACCGGGCGTACCTTTCTCCACGAGGAACATCGACAAGCGCTGGGACGGACGTGCATCCGGACTGCTCACGGCGGCGATGCAATAAAGGTCCGCATGTACACCGTTGGTGATGAACATCTTGGTGCCATTGAGCACATAGCCGTCGCCCTCGCGGCGCGCGGTGGTGCGAATGCCTTTCACGTCAGAGCCCGCGCCAGGTTCGGTGACGCCGACAGCGACGATCTTCTTCCCTGCAATGACATCCGGCATGAAGTGGTCCTTCAAGGCCTGCGAGCCGGCGTTGTAGAGATGCACCGACGCCATGTCGGTATGAACCAGAACCGTGATCGCCACTCCCGAGAACGTCGACCGTCCCAGTTCCTCGGCCAAAACAACGGTGGCCAACGTATCCATGTTCGAGCCGCCATATTCTGCTGAATAGCGGATGCCCAGAAAGCCAAGCTCACCCATGCGCCGCAGCACGTCGCGCGGCACCATGCCGTCCTGCTCCCATTGCAGCGCATACGGCTTGATCTCCTCCTCGACGAATCGCCGTATCTGGGCTTTCAGCAGTTCATGCTCTTCTCTGAAATAAGCCGAGCGTTTCGGGGTGCCGACGTGGTGCGTGCTCATCGTTGACCCTGCGGGTAAGGAAAAATTGTCGGAAAGGATTGGTATCCGCTATCAACTCGAAAGCATGAAAGCGGACATCGTTCGGCACAATCCTCATCTGCCTTGCCTTATTTACCTTGCCACACCGGCTTACGCTTCTCTGCAAAGGCTCTCGGGCCTTCAATGGCATCGAGGCTTGCGTAGGCTTCGACATGAAGCCTGTTGGCCTCAACGAGCCCCTTCTCGCAGCCGAGGTCCATCGCGGCCAACACGCTGGCCTTGGCCGCCCTCACCGACAATGGTGCGCCTTCTACAATCTTGCGCGCAAGTTGCAATGCACGCGCACGAACAGCGTCGGGTGTTTCTTCCAGATAATTGACGAAACCATACTCCGCGAGCCGCTCGATCGGCAGGGTCTCGCCGGTCAAGACGAGTTCCATCACCACGGGTTGCGGCAACATCCAGAGCAGCGGTACTGCCCACGGCGATCCCCGCCCCATCTTGACCTCGGTAATCCCGGCGCGTGTACCGCGTAAGCCGATCCTCAGGTCGCACTTCAGCGCCAGCAGCATCCCGCCCGCCATCAGCGACCCAGTCATCGCCGCGATGATCGGCTTTGAAACGGTTCGCATGGCCGTTTGCATCGGATCGCGCATCAGGGTCAGTATGTCGACGCCGTCACGCGCCCTGATCTCGGCTGCCTGCCTGAGGTCCAGACCGGCGGAGAATACGCCGCAGTCAGCCGAGGTCAGGATCACCACCCTCGCCTGGGAATCCCGTTCGACACGCTCCCAGGCATTGGTCAAACCGTTCATCGCCTCAACCGACAGGGCGTTCTTACGCGCGGGCCGATCGATGGTAATCGTGGCAATGCCATCCTCGAGCGAATAACGTATAGGTTCATTGTCTGACATCGATCTGCCTTTTTATGTATTCTAACATATGTTAGAATATATTAAACTCGACCGAACGCAAAAGTATTTTCAGGCATGGGATTGGTGATGCACGAGAGTCCTTCAAAAACGCGCTTCGCGCCGGAACTTCTCAAGGGCCAGGTCGCACTCGTCACCGGCGGCGGCACAGGAATGGGCCGCGCCACGGCCATTGAGATGGCGCGCTGCGGGGCCCGCATCGCCGTTCTCGGCCGCCGCATCGATCCGATAGAGAGCACCGCAAAGGTAATCCGCGACGCGGGTGGCGAGGCATTTGCCGTGTCGGCGGACATTCGCGAACCCGACTTGATCGAACGCGCGATGGAGAAGATCAAAGCCGAGTTCGGCGGGCTCAATATCCTCGTCAATAATGCCGGCGGACAATTCGTCACGCCAGCCCGCGAACTCAGCAACAAGGGCTTTGAAACCGTGATCCGCAACAACCTGATCGGCTCGTGGCAGGTAACCAAGGCTGCCGCGGACCATTTCATGTTGGCGAATGGCGGATCGATTGTGTTCGTAACCGCCTGTATCCGCAGCGGCCTTGGCGGCTTCGTGCATACCGCGGCAGCGCGCGGCGGCGTTACCGCGATGATGCGAACGCTCGCCTACGAGTGGGCCGAGTTCGGTATTCGCCTAAACTGCGTCGCACCCGGAACCATCAAGACCGAGGCGCTTGGCCGCTATCCGATACCGCCGGACGACTGGGTCAGGCTCAACCGCAACGTGCTGGGGCGCATGGGCAGCGTCGAGGATATTTCTGCAGCAATCATTTTTCTGTCCTCGCCGCTCGGTCAATTCGTCACCGGCGAGGACTGGTACATCGACGGCGGCGAGACGCTACATCTGGCCCACGACGCCCGCGATATGATCGACGCCGTTAAATTTGCCAAACGCGAACGCGGCGATGCAGGATTGTCGTAGCGGTCAAAATCGTTAACGCTGCGGCGGCATATCGGATATTCGATTTCGGGAGCTTGTTTACGTCTGACCAATGCGAAAATATTTCGGACGTCCGGCAGGCCACGGATCGCCCCACATTTGCTGCCCGCCGTCTACCGAAAGCGTTTCGCCCGTGATGAATTTCCCTGACGGCGCGGCGAGATAAACGCAGGCCTCGGCGATATCCCATGCATCGCCGTGCCGTTTCATGGGATTCGCTTCCTTGTAGGTCGCGGAGCCTTCCGGAACATAGCGGTCGAATGCCGTGGTTTCATTGACGCCAGGGGCAACACAATTCACCCGGATGCCGTGCGGCGCCCATTCGACCGCGACGGTCTTGGACGCGTAGATCACCCCGGCCCGCGCCGCGGCGGTGTGCGCCATCCCCGGCAGGCCTCGCCAGATCAATGCCACGATATTGACGATATTGCCGGTCTTGCCGCGCTCGATCCACTCGCGAGCCGCCGCTTGCATCATCCACCACGATCCGTTCAGGTTGGTATCGATCACTGCGTTCCAGCCCTTTGGCTTGAAGTCGATGGCCATCTGGGCGAACTGCCCACCGGCATTATTGATCATCACATCGACACGACCAAAATGATCCCAGACGTCTTTGACGAATTCGTTGACTTGATCGGGGTCGCGGATGGTGAGACTTCTACTGAAGACGCGGGCGCCGAGACTCTCTAGATCCGGAACGACGTGTGCGAGCTTCTCGGCGTCGCGCCCGCAGATTGCCAGATTGGCGCCAAGCCTCGCAAACAGGAATGCGATCGCCTTCCCGAGTCCGCTCCCCGCGCCGCTGACGATGATGGTCTGGCCGGTGAACAGATCAGGTCGGTACACTGTCGGGATCGTGGAGAGTTCGTCGTCGGTGAACCCGTAACTCGGCTGGCTGCTTTGCGAACTCATCTCAGGCTCCTCCCCCCTTTAAAGCGCGTGCGCGACCCGCACGCCCTCCTCGACCGCACGCATCGCGTCGAGTTCGGAAGCCTCCTTGGCGCCGCCGATGACATGCGTCTCGATTCCGGTCTTGAGCAGTTCGGTGAGCATATCGCGGTTAGATACTTGGCCGGCGCAAACTACGATCGTATCGACCGCGAGCGTACTTGGCTCACCCTCGGCCACGAAATGCAAACCTTGATCGTCGATCCGCTGATAGATAACCCCTCCGACAATCTTGACCCCGCGCTTTTCAAGACTGCTACGCAGGATCCAACCAGTCGAGACGCCGAGACCGAGGCCAGGCCGCGTCTTCTTGCGCTGCAGCATGGTAATTTCGCGCGAACTTGGCTTTGGTGCCAGCGGATCGCCCGATAGCCCTCCAGCTTTCGTAAGGCTGGCATCGACATTCCACTCCTGCTGAAACTCACGAATATCCATTGCCCGTGATTTTGGCGGTTCATCAGGCTGCGAATGGCAGAGGTATTCGGCGACATCGAAACCGATGCCTCCCGCGCCGATGATGGCGACTCGCCGTCCCGCGTGGCTTTTGCCACTCAACAAATCGTTGTAGAACACCACCTTGGGATGTTTGATGCCGGGAATCTCCGGCACACGGGGATGGACGCCGCAGGCGACAACGACAGCATCGAACCGCGCGTCTTTCAGGTCACTAACCGATGGAGCAGAATTCAGCCTGAGATCGACGCCGCCATCGGCGATTTGGCCGCTGTAATAACTCAGCATTTCGTCGAACTCGACCTTGCCCGGGACTGCTCGGGCAAGGTTGAGTTGCCCGCCTATGCGATCAGCGGCCTCAAACAGGGTTACCTTGTGCCCGCGTCGGCTGGCTTCCGCGGCAGCTGCGAGACCGCCCGCGCCTGCGCCAATCACTGCGATCCTGCGCGAGGTCTGAGCCGGGCCGTCCTCAAACTCAGTCTCGCGGCAGGCACGCGGATTAACCAGGCAACTCGCGGTCCGCTCGGAAAAGATCAGGTCGAGGCAGGCCTGATTGCAGGCAATGCAGATGTTGATTTTGCCGGCGTTGCCCTCCCGCACCTTCCTGGCGAAGTGCGGATCGGCCAGCATCGGGCGGGCCATCGATATTAGATCGCTATCCCCCGCCGCCAGAATCTCTTCTGCGGTATCCGGCGTATTAATGCGATTTGATGCCACTACCGGAATCCTGACCGCTTTCTTCAGACGCGATGCCGCAAAACGCCATGCGCCGCGCGGAATGACGTAAGCGATCGTGGGAACGCGCGCTTCATGCCAGCCGATACCGGTGTTGAGAATGTCGGCGCCCGCGGCCTCGACCCGTTGGGCAAGCCGATCAATCTCCTCGCCGGTTGCACCTCCTTCGACGAGGTCCAGCGCCGAGATTCGGTAGACAATGATGAAGTCGTCGCCGGTGGCGCTTCGCGAGCGTTTGACGAGTTCCACCGCGAGCCGATGGCGGTTCTGCTCCGATCCGCCCCACTCATCGGTACGGTTGTTGGTTCGCACCACCGTGAACTGATTAATGAGGTAACCTTCCGATCCCATGATCTCAATGCCATCGAACCCGGCCTCCTTTGCGAGCAGCGCGCAGCGCACGTAATCCGAGATCGTCTGTTCAATCTCTGCCCCAGTCATTGCACGCGGGGGAAACCGATTGATGCGGGT
>JAKFVP010000096.1 GCA_021732175.1 Bradyrhizobium sp. | reverse complement strand
GCTGATGGCCAAGGTGCCGGCTTCGCCAAGGCCTTCGCAGGGTCCTGGCGCATCGTCGACATGGACGCCTGGACAGCCGACAGGCTCGGTTCGCAGTACGCGACCGAGTTCTTCAACAGCCTGCTAGGCCCCGGCTCTCCTCACGAACCGGGGCACTGGCGGGGCTCTGTCCGCCTGGCGAAATCCTCTCTATTCAGCTCTGAACGGCAATTCCTAGGCCGTTGCGCGTGACTGCAACTGGCGGCATTCTGCGGCCAATTGTCGTCCCCCGGGGCTGTTTTTATGAAGCGCAAGATCGCGGCGATTTTTGCGGCCGACATTGCCGGCTACAGTCGACTCATCGCCGAGGATGAAGAGGAGACGCTGCGCCGGATGGCCGCCTACCGGCAGGTGACCGACGATTTCATTGCCAAGAGCGGCGGACGTATCTTCAACACTGCGGGCGATGCCGTACTCGCGGAATTTCCCAGCGCCGTGGAAGCGGTGCGCTGCGCGATCGACATCCAGGAGAGCCTGCGTACCCGCAACATGGCCTATCCGCCGAGCCGGCAGATGTCGTTCCGGATCGGCATCACCATCGGCGATGTCGTCGAGCGCGACGGCGATCTCTTGGGCGACGGCGTCAACATCGCGGCGCGTCTCGAGGGCCTCGCCGAAGTCGGCGGCATCTGCGTGTCGCGCGCCGTGCACGAACAGGTCGCCAACAAGCTGTCGGTGCAGTTCGCCGATATCGGCGAGCAGGAAGTCAAGAACATCCCGAACCCCGTGCACGCCTACATGGTGGCGATGCGGCGCGAGGACGGCACCTATGCCAAGCCGCAGGTGAAGAAACCCGCCAAGGCCAAGGAGGCGCCGGCCTGGATGTGGCCGGTCGCGGTGACCGTGGTCTGCCTGTTCGCGATCGGCGTCGGCGGCTTCCTCTACTTCACAAAGCTCGAATTGGGGTCTCCCGGCAAGCCGCAGGTGGCCGCGGTCAGTCCGCCGACACCGGCGCCATCGCCGTCGCCAATCGTTGCCATCGCACCCTCGCCCTCGCCGAAGGTCGACGTACCGCCGCCGCAACCCGCGCCAACCGCAAGCAAGGCGGCGGCCGCGCCGTCCTTGCCGCCGTCCGTCGCCAGCGGCGACAGGTTCCTGCCCGAGGCGATGCCGTTCGTCGGCAACCGCACGCGCACGACGCTCGCCAGCGAATATCTGCCGGCCGCGGACTACAAGGCCATCGCCACGACCATCAGCGGCGTCAATGCCTTCGTCGTCGGACAGCCGAGCGAGGACGCGGCGAAGACCGCGGCGATCGAGCAATGCCAGAAGCGCGCCGAGCAGATCAACGCGCCGCGCCGCTGTGAGGTCTACGCGCTCGGCAACACCGTGGTTTACGCGCACAGCAAGCCGCCGGTGCCGCCGCTGCCGTGGATCAGGCATGATCCCGTCACAGAACGGGCGTTCGTCGCCGACGAGGTGCCGATGATCCGCGACCAGGGCAAGACGCGGCTCGAGAACGGCTACACGCCCGGCCGCAAGACCAAGGCGATTGCGCTCGGGCCGGGCGGCCAGTTCTTCTTCTCGACGGGGGCGGAGACGGTCGATGAGGCCGCGCGCCGCAATCTTGAATCCTGCGGGGCGCTCGCGGGCGTTGCCTGCATGGTCGTTGCGCTGGACGACGTCTTCGTCGTGCCGGTGCCGAAGACGATGAAGGTCACGGGATTCTTCCGCCGTGAGGATGCCCGCATGATCGCCGCCGACGCGCGCGACGATGTGTTCCGCAAGCTTGGCGATGCCAGCGGCTGGACCGCGGTCGCCGTCGGCGCCGCCGGCCGTCCCGGCGTGGCGCTGGCTGCAGCGAACGAGCAGAAAGCCATCAACGACGCGCTCGCCGGTTGCGTGAAGTCCGACAGCGACTGCCACGTCGTCGCCATCGGCCCGTTTGCAGTCGGCCCGAACTGACGAGTCAGGCAAATCTCGCAAACGTCTCCGCCACCGTCCGATACACGTCGCGGCGGAACGGCACCACGAGATCGGCGACGCGGTCGAGCCGCTCCCAGCGCCAAGCGTCGAATTCCGTCGGCTGGCCATTGCGCGGCGTCAGCGGATCGATTTCGCTCTCGCTGCCGGTGAAACGCAGCGCAAACCATTTCTGGCGCTGGCCGCGGAATTTGGCGAGGCGGTGCGAGGCCGGTCCGTCGTAGGCCGGAAACTCGTAGGTCATCCAGTCCGTTTCGGCGAGGTAGGTGGCGGACACTGCGCCGGTCTCTTCCCAGAGCTCGCGCATCACGGCCGTGCGCGGATCCTCTTCGGGATCGATGCCGCCCTGCGGCATCTGCCATTCCAGGCCCGGCAGGATGATCTCGGGTCCGTCGTCCTTGAAGCGGCGGCCGATCAGCACGTGCCCCTCGGCATTGAACAGCGCGATCCCGACATTGGGGCGGTAGGGTTTTTCGGAGGACATGGTTCTACAGAAGACTTGGCCTGGCGCCGAAATGCTATTTGCCGGCCAGCCGGGCGAATTCCTTCACCACCCGCTCATAGACCGGCCGCTTGAACGGGATGATGAGCTGCGGAAGATTCTTCATCGGCTCCCAGCGCCATTTGACGAATTCCGCCTTGTGGCCGCCGCCGGGACTTTCGACGTTGATCTCGCTGTCCTTGCCGGTGAAGCGCGCCGCGAACCATTTCTGGCGCTGGCCGCGATAGCGGCCCTTCCAGGCGCGGCCGGCAATGGTGCGCGGAATGTCGTAGATCAGCCAGTCCGGAACTTCGCCGAGCTTCTCGATCGAGCGGACGCTGGTCTCCTCGTAGAGCTCGCGCTTGGCGGCTTCCCAGGTGTCCTCGCCGGGATCGACCCCGCCCTGCGGCATCTGCCAGACATGGTCGTCGTCGACATGCTCGATGCCGCCGGCGCGCCGGCCGATGAAGACGAGCCCCTCGCGGTTCAGCAGCATCATGCCGACACAGGTCCGGTAGGGCAGGTCTTCGTAGCGCGCCATTCGGTTCAGGACTCCAGGCCATCAGACAGGCAAAGCCGACGGGACTCTGCAGAGACGGCCCTGCAGATACGGTCGTCAGGCCGATCTAGTTTGATTTTGATTTCAGCATCGCGGTTGTCAATGGCACCAGCATGATGCCGCGGCTTTCCAGCGCCTTGGACCAGACCGAAAGCCGCTCGATCGAAATCGGCAGCGCCGAGGCGATACCGACCGCGGTGCCGCGTTCCCGCGCGAAGGTTTCCAGCTTGGCCAGCGCACGGTCGATTTCCAGGGTGGTCGGCACCGCGTCGATGGTCAGGTCCGCTCTTCCGAACGGCATCGCCTGGCCGGCCGCCAGCGAAGCCGCGACGCTGCGCGGGGCCGAACCGTCGTCGAAATAGCCGAGGCCCCGCTTGGCCGCCTCGCGGATGATCGGCTGCATCACGGCGTCCGATACCACGAAGCGGGCGCCCATGAAGTTGGCGATCCCCGCATAGCCCTGGAAACGGCTGAGATGCCAGTGCAGGCGGTCGAGATTTTGTTCGGCGCCGAGCGTGGAGAGCAGCGTCTGCGGGCCGGGATCGTTGTCGGGATAGTCGAACGGCTCCATCGGCACCTGCAGCAGGATCTCGTGCCGCTGCGCCCGCGCGCGCTCCGCAAGCTTGCCGGGATCGGAGCCGTAGGGTGTGAAGGCCAGCGTTATCGCCGGCGGCAGCTTCATGATGGCGTCCGTGGTCTTGGCCGCGCCCACCCCGAGGCCGCCGACCACGACGGCAACGACAGGCATCTTGGCCGCCCTGGCGCGATCGGCTTCCGCCGCATAGACCGTGAACGGCTTCAGCCCGTCGGCCATGACGGGGATCATGCCGTAGCGGGACTTCTCCAGCAGGCGCTGGTCGATTCCGGCCATCGGCACCTGGGCGGGCTCGCCGCCGTCCTTGCCCGCGCCATCGCCGCCGATGGCGACTTCCTGCCGCTTGCCGCTGGAGCCGTCGATGATGGTGATGGTCTGCGGGCCGCCGGAGGGGGCGGCCTGCTGCCTGGCCGGCGCGGCCGAATGGGCGCTGGCGGGCTTCTCGGCCTCGGTCCCCGGCATCGGCTGGCGCAGTACGATCCTCGCCCTGGGCTCGCCGCCCAGGGGATCGTCGCCGAACAGGGCGAAGCCGAGGAAGCCGGCGAGGAACAGGCCGAGCAGCACGGCGAGCGCCTGCTTCGCCGTGACCGGCAGGCGGAACCGGCGCTTCACACGCACAGTTTCCTGTCCGAGCGGCGTGCTCAGATCGTCGGCCGCATCAGCCATGAATCTCCCCGAATCACCGCCCGCGAAGATACCACGGCAGGGCTGAATCGCGGCGGTTCCACGGCGTTCGGCGCCGTTGGTGGCGATCACCAGAAATGAAAAGGGCGGCCCGGAGGCCGCCCTTTTGCAAATCCCTGATGAGGACTTCAGTTCGGCTTGGCCGCCGGCTTGTCGCTGGTGGTCGGCGCCGGGGTGGTGCTGGCGGTCGCCTTGATGCCGTGCAGCAGGTCGGCGGCGGTCTTCAGCGCCTTGTCGTCCTTGGCGTCCGGCGGCACGTAGGACTGCGAGCCGGTCTTCTCGTCGCCGTCGTTCTTCAAATGGCCGCGCAGCGAGGCCTCGCCCTTGGTGTCGGTGCGGGCCTTAAGCTCGTCCGGCACGTCCTGCAGCACCTCGATGTCGGGCACGATGCCCTTGGCCTGGATCGACTTGCCCGACGGCGTGTAATAGCGCGCGGTGGTGAGCCGCAGCGCGCCATTGCCCGAGCCGAGCGGGATGATGGTCTGCACCGAGCCCTTGCCGAACGAGCGCGTGCCGATCAGCGTCGCGCGCTTGTGGTCCTGCAGCGCGCCGGCGACGATTTCCGACGCCGAAGCCGAGCCGCCATTGATCAGCACGATGACCGGCTTGCCCTTGGTGAGGTCGCCGGCATGCGCTGCGCGGCGCTGCGTTTCCTCGGCATTGCGGCCGCGGGTCGAGACGATCTCGCCGCGCTCCAGGAACGCGTCGGAGACGGTCACGGCTTCCTCGAGCAGGCCGCCCGGGTTGTTGCGCAGGTCGATGATGAAGCCCTTCAGCTTGTCCGCGCCGATCTGGTTCGAGAGATTGTTGATCTCGCGCTTCAGGCCTTCGGTGGTCTGCTCGTTGAAGGTGGTGACGCGGATATAGGCGATGTCGTCCTGCTCGACGCGGGCGCGCACCGAGCGGACGCGGATGTTGTCGCGCACCAGCGTCACTTCGATCGGATTGTCGGAGCCCTTGCGGACGATCTTCAGCCGGATCTTGGTGTTGACCGGACCGCGCATCTTCTCGACGGCCTGGTTCAGGGTAAGGCCCTGCACCTGCTCATCGTCGAGCTGGGTGATGATGTCGTTGGCCATGATGCCGGCCTTCGAGGCCGGCGTGTCGTCGATCGGCGACACCACCTTGATCAGGCCGTCTTCCATCGTGACTTCGATGCCGAGACCGCCGAACTCGCCGCGGGTCTGCACCTGCATGTCGCGGAAGCTCTTGGCGTCCATGTAGCTGGAATGCGGATCGAGGCCGGCCAGCATGCCGGAGATCGCGGACTCCACCAGCTTGCTGTCATCGGGCTTCTCGACATAGTCGCTGCGCACCCGCTCGAACACGTCGCCGAACAGATTGAGCTGTCGATAGGTGTCGGATGTCGCGGCACGCGCGGTCGATCCCATCAGCACGGCGCGCGGCTGCGTGACCATCAGGGTGAGAGCCGCGCCGCAGGCGGCGCTGAGGAGGATTACAGAAGTCTTGCGCATCATCCGCGAACCTTTTCGCCTTCATTTGCGGCCCACCATGGGCCTGGATCGATTGGAGTGCCGTCCTTACGGAACTCGACATAGAGCACGGGTTGGCTCGCACTCGTGGTGGCGAGAATGGACGCTACCAGGGAGGTTTTTCCCATGGTTGCGACCGGCTCCCCCGTAAGAACAAACTGTCCGATGTTGACCGAAATGCGCTCCATCCCGGCGATCAGGACATGATACCCGCCCCCGGCATTGAGGATCAAGAGTTGACCGTAGCTGCGGAAGGGTCCGGCATACACAACCCAGCCATCGCACGGGGTTGTGACCTGGGCCCCGGCGCGGGCTGCCAAAGAAATGCCTTTTTCCACGCCACCGGCACCGTCAGAACCGCCAAAATCGCGAATCTTTGAGCCATTAACCGGGTAAGCGAATAATCCCTTGGCGGAGGCAAAGGCGACCGCCGGGCTCTGCCGGGAGGCATCCTTGAAAAGGGCCGATTTGGGCTTCGAATCGGCCGCCGCAGGGGTGCCCTGCATGGTGGCCGCAGCGGCCGCTTTCGCCGCCGCTTTCAGTTCCTGTTCCATCTTGGCGATCAGCCCCTGCAGGCTGTCGACCTGCCTGGAGAGCGTGACGGCGCGGGCACCCTCGGCCTCCATGTCCCTTTCGACGGCAGCCTGCTTGCGCTGCCGCTCGTCCACCAGGGCGCTGAGCCGGATCTGGTCGTCCTTCAAGCGGTCGCGGTCGAGTGCGAGTTTGTCGCGTTCGCTGGCGATCTGCTTGCGCAGCGCGATCAGTTCGGTGAGGTCGCCCGTCAGCCGCTCCGCGCGTCCGCGCAGCTCCGGCACGACGGCGCCGAGCAGCATCGCCGTGCGCAGCGATTGCAGCGCGTCCTCGGGGCGCACCAAAAGCGCCGGCGGCGTGCGGCGGCCGGCGCGCTGCAGCGCTGCCAGCACCTCGACGATCTCCGATCGCCGCGACTCCAGCGAGCCGCGGATCTGCGCCTCACGATCGTCGAGCGGGCGTAACCGTGCTTCGGCCTCGCCGATGCGCGTTTCGACGGTACGCACCTGCGTGGCGCTATCGATCAATTGCTGATTGAGCTTGCTGCGGTCTTGTCCGATCGCGGCGATCGTGGCCTGCAGCTTCTCGCGAATCTCGGCGGCGTTCTTCTGTTCGGCGCGCGCAGCTTCGAGCTCCTGCTCGCGCTGCTTGATCGCATCCGCCGACACGGCGGAAGGCGCCGCGGTCTGCGCTGACACGGGCAGGGCGAAGCCTGCCGACAGCAATACGAGCGAGAGCGCAACAAAGACGGACGAACGCTGGCCGCTTTCGGCGGTGCGGACGTTGCCAAGTCTGTTTCGCGCTGACTGCATCTTGTTCGTTTTTGCGCGCTTCTCACGCGCGGTGATAGGGGTGGCCGGCGAGAATCGTCGCGGCCCGATAAATCTGTTCCAGCAGCATCACGCGGACCATCTGGTGCGGCCAGGTCGCCGCGCCGAACGCGATCACGGGCTTAGCCTTGCCCCGCAATTCGGGCGAAAGTCCGTCCGCGCCGCCGATGACGAAAATTACATCCGTGGCGGCATCGCGAAAGCGGCCGATATGCTGGGCAAAAGTCGCGCTGTCGATGCTCTTGCCGCGCTCATCGAGGGCAATCAGCCCGTATTTTCCCGGGAAATGCGCCGATATGGCCGCTGCTTCCTCTGCCATGCGCGTCGCGGCATCGCGGGCCCGGCTTTCGGCGATTTCATGAATCTCGAGGCTGCGAAAGCCGAGCTTGCGGCCGATGTCGTCGAAGCGCTCGCGGTAGCGCTCGGCAAGCTCCCGCTCGGGACCCTGCTTCAGCCGGCCGACGGCGATGACGATAAGGCGCATGCAGCTCGTTCCTGCGCACCCGTTGGGGCGCAAGTAACACCGTACATGCGCGTCGGCCGATTCGCATCGGCCGGCGGCTTAACGGATCGCCTTCGCCGTCGCCGGATTCTGCGACCACAACCTTTCCAGGTTGTAGAATTCGCGAACCTCCGGCCTGAATACGTGCACGATCACGTCGCCGGAATCGATCAGCACCCAGTCGCAGTTGGGCATGCCCTCGACATGGATGTTCTTGATTCCGGTTTCCTTCAGGGCTTTCGTGACATTTTCCGCGATCGCGCCGACGTGCCGGTTAACCCGGCCCGTGGTGACGACCATATAGTCGGAATATGCAGATTTGCCGCGAAGGTCGATGGTGACCGTTTCTTCCGCCTTCATATCGTCGAGACGGGAGAGGATCATATTCAGCGTCTTGTCGGCGTCGCTTTGCGCCTTCAAGGCCGCAGCTTGGGTCGATGTTTTACGCGCGGTCTTAGACACCTTGGGTAAAACCGACTTGGACAATACAGGTGTGGCCAGGGACCATTCCTTTCACTGTATCGCGAGACCGAATCCTTCGGTCCCGCTGACCATACTACTCATGTGGGGTTAATGGTTTCAATATTCCAGTAACCACCGCACGACACTCACACTCACGGGTGTTGCTTATTTATCCGCCAGCTCCCGTCCGGGTTCCTGAGGGCCGTCGAGGAGAGGCTGAGTTTCATGCCGGTCAGAAAGACCCAGGCCGGCGCGCGCTGATCCGGCAGGCGCGCCGCCTCTTTCTCGGGCAAACGGTAGCGCGCCAGTGCCTGCGCGGCAGGCGCAGCGAGCGCGCGAAAACTTTGCGGCGGACGATCGATCACGGCAATCGGCACCTCGGCGGCGATCCGCCGCCAATCCTTCCAGCGATGGAACTGCGCGAGATTGTCGGCGCCCATGATCCATACGAAGCGCACACCCGAGACGCGGCGGCGCAAATGCGTGATCGTGTCCACAGTGTAGCGGGTGCCGATGACAGCTTCGAGACAGCTCACGTCGATGCGCGGGTCGTCGGCGACTTCCTTGGCAGCCCGGGCACGTTCGGCCAGCGCATGCAGGTCGTGATGATCCTTGAGCGGATTGCCGGGGCTGAGCAGCCACCACACGCGATCCAGCTTCAGCCGTTTGATGGCGAACAGGCTGATGGTGCGATGCGCTGCATGCGGCGGATTGAAGGAGCCGCCGAGCAGGCCGACGCGCATGCCGTTGCTGGTGAGCGGAATCGCCTGGCTTGCGCTTGCCGACGCCACACCAACAGGCTTCAACGCGATACCCCCAAAGCCGTCACGGCCGCGTCTGCCCGGTCCCGTGCACGCGGTATTTGAAGCTGGTGAGCTGCTCGGCGCCGACCGGCCCGCGGGCGTGGAATTTGCCGGTGGCAATGCCGATCTCGGCGCCGAAGCCGAACTCGCCGCCGTCGGCGAACTGCGTCGAGGCGTTATGCAGCACGATCGCCGAATCCACCTCGTTGAGGAATTTCTGCGCGGCCGCCGCATCCTCGGCCACTATCGCGTCGGTGTGGCGCGAGCCGTGATTGTGGATGTGCGCGATCGCTTCATTGACGCCGTCGACCACGCGCGCGGCGATGATCGAGTCCAGATACTCGGTGTCCCAGTCCTCGTCGGAGGCCGGCTTGACGCGGCTATCTGCGTTCTGCACGGCGGCATCGCCGCGCACCTCGCAGCCGGCGTCGATCAGCATGCTCACCAGCGGCTTCAGATTGGTGGCCACAGCAGCACGATCGACCAGCAAGGTCTCGGCCGCGCCGCAGACGCCGGTGCGCCGCATCTTGGCATTCAGCACGATCGACTTCGCCATGTCGGGGTTGGCCGACTTGTCGATATAGACGTGATTGACGCCTTCGAGATGCGCGAACACGGGCACGCGCGCCTCCTGCTCGACGCGGGCGACGAGGCTCTTGCCCCCGCGCGGCACGATGACGTCGATGCCGCCATTCATGCCCGACAGCATCAGGCCGACAGCGGCGCGGTCGCGCGTCGGCACCAAGGTGATCGCGGCTTCCGGCAGGCCCGCTTCGCGCAGGCCCTGCGCCAGGCATTCATGGATGGCGCGGCAGGAACGGAAACTGTCGGAGCCGCCGCGCAGGATCACGGCATTGCCCGACTTCAGGCACAGCACGCCGGCATCCGCCGCGACATTGGGACGGCTTTCGAAGATCACGCCGATCACGCCGAGCGGCACGCGCACGCGCTCGATGGTCATGCCGTTCGGCCGCTGCCAGCTTTCGGTGACGGTGCCGACAGGATCAGGAATGCCGCGCACCACCGCGACACCATCGGCCATCGCATCGACGCGTCCTTGCGTCAGCGTTAGCCGGTCGAGGAAGGCGGCGGTCGCACCGCTCGCCTTCACCTCGGCGACATCCTCGGCATTGGCCGCGAGAATCTTCGCCGCGCCAGCGCGGATCGCGCGCTCGATTGCCTCCAGCGCCCGATCCTTCTGCTCCGGCGGCGCCAGCGCCAGCACCCGCGCAGCCGCGCGGGCACCCTTGACCAGTTCGGTCATCAGGGCAGGCAGGTCGGCAGAGCCGTCGATGGCTTTCAGGGCGGTCGTCATGGCGATCTTTGTATGGGTGTTCGGCCTTCGGTTAAGGCCTTCTCCTAGCACGAAAATTACCGTCTTGGCGAGGCGCGGAAGGGGAATGGCAGGCAGGCGTAGGGCCGAATTTGCGAGGTCGGCCAATGGCCTACTTGGCCGGCACCGGTCCGCCGTGCCCGACCACCAGATCGTCCCGGTGGATCATCTCGGCCCGGCCGCTGATCCCCAGGATCATCGCGGCGTCCTTTGAGGAGCGGCCCTTGATCTTCTCGGCGTCCTCGACGTCATAGGCGACGAGGCCGCGGCCGATCTCATGCGTATCAGGCCCGCGCACGATCACGGCATCGCCGCGCGCGAACGCGCCATCGACCCGGATCACGCCGGCCGGCAGCAGGCTCTTGCCCTGGCGCAGAGCTGCGACGGCGCCGGCATCGATGGTCAGCGTGCCCTTTGGCTCCAGCGAGCCCGCGATCCAGCGCTTTCGCGCGGTGACGGGATTGGCCGGTGTCAGGAACCAGGTGCAGCGGCCGCCATCGGCGATCGCCTGCAAGGGATGCTCGATCTTGCCGCTCGCGATCACCATGTGCGTGCCGGACGTGGTCGCGATCTTCGCGGCCTCGATCTTGGTGTACATGCCGCCGCGCGACAGCTCGGACTCCGCTGCGCCCGCCATCGCCTCGATTTCAGAGGTGACGGACTCCACGATCGGAATCAGCTTCGCGTCCGGATTGGCGTTCGGCGGCGCCGTGTAGAGACCATCGATGTCGGACAGCAGGATGAGGAGATCGGCGCTCGCCATGGTCGCTACGCGCGCGGCGAGGCGATCATTGTCGCCATAGCGGATTTCGGTGGTGGCGACAGTGTCGTTCTCGTTGATGACGGGCACGGCGCGCCATTCCAGCAATTTGCCGATGGTCGAGCGCGCATTGAGATAGCGCCGCCGCTCCTCGGTGTCCTGCAGGGTCACCAGGATTTGGCCTGCGCCGATGCCGTGATCGCCCAGCACTTCCGACCAGATGCGCGCCAGCGCGATCTGGCCGACGGCGGCGGCGCCCTGGCTCTCCTCGAGCTTGAGCGGGCCGCGCGGCAGTTTCAGCCGGCCGCGCCCCAGCGCAATCGAGCCGGAGGAGACCACCAGCACGTCGCGGCCCTCGCCATGCAGTTTGGCCAGATCAGCGGCCAGCGCCTTCAGCCAGGACGCGCGCAGTTCGCCCTTGGCGGAATCGATCAGCAGCGACGATCCGACCTTGACGACGATGCGGCGGAAATTCTTCAGCGCGGGGCCCTTCATGGCGATCTTTTGCAGCAGTCAGCCCGGCCGTGCAAGCGGCCCGGAGGCGCCCCCCGCGACTTCTAGGTTATTTCCCACCGCCGCCCGGTTTGGTGTAATGCGGGTTGAAATCGGGAGGGGATGCCATGAATCGTCGTGAATTTATCGCCGGAGGTCTGGCTGCATCGGTTGCCGCGAAAGCTGCCCCGGCCCTGGCCCAATCGGGGCCGCTAACCAAGATCATCTTTCCCTTCGCGGCCGGCGGCAGCGGCGACATGCTGTGCCGCCAGCTCGCCGAATATCTCCCGGCGGCGCTCGACCGCAAATTCATTGTCGAGAACCGCACCGGCGGCGACGGGCTGATCGGCATCCGTGCGGTGAAGGGCTCCGCACCCGATACGTCGACCGTTCTGGTGACGACGGGCCCGACCATGTATCTGCTGCCGATGGTGGAGAACGAGCCGAGCTACGACTCCGCAAAGGATTTCGTGCCGGTCTCGCAACTGGCGCGTTTCGAATTCGTGGTTGCCGTGAGTCCCTCGATCGGCGTCACCGACTTCAAGCAGCTCGTGGAATGGATCAAGGCGAACCCTTCGAAGGCGAGCTACGGCGTGCCGTCGAGCGGCACCATTCCGCATTTCACCGGCTGGCAGCTCGAAAAGGCGCTCGGCGTTTCCATGACCCGCGTCGCCTATCGCGGCTCCGCGCCGATCCTCAACGATCTCATCGGCGGCCATCTGCCGATTTGCGTGACGACGCTGGCCGACACCATCACGCAGCACCGCGCCGGCGGCATCCGTATCGTCGCGGTGAGCGGCCCGACGCGTTCGCCATTCCTGCCTGACGTGCCGAACCTGAAGGAGGCGGGCGTCGATCTCGTGGCGGACGGCTGGTATGGCATGTGGCTGCCGGCCGGCTCGCCGCCGGACTTCGCCAGGAAGCTCAGCGCAGCGGCGGCGGAGATCCTCAACCGGCCCGACATCAAGGAGAAGCTGAACGCGGTGACGCTGATCCCGGTCGGCTCGACGCCGGAGGAGCTGACCAAGGCGCTTGCCACGGATATCGCGTTCTGGGCACCGATCGTGAAGGCGACGGGATACAAGATCACGAACTGATCTGCGGCTACTTCGCCCCGGCCTTTTCCAGGATCGCGACCATCTCGCGATAGCCGCGGCTTCGCGCCAGCCTCAAGGGCGTCGCGCCGCTGCCATCGGGCAGATTGACGTCGGCGCCGGCCTCGACCAGCGCCCGCAGGGTCTCGGTGTGGTTCTTGCCGCCATCGCCGAGCACGATGGATTCGATCAGCGCAGTCCACTTCAGGTTATTGACGTGATCGAGCGGCGCCTTGGCCGCGATCAGCAGGCGCACCACCTCGACATGGCCGAGATGGGCCGCGGCAATCAGCGCGGTGCCGTCGTAGCGGCTGGTGACCGCCCTGGGATTGCCGCCGCCATCGAGCGCAAGACGAAGCATCGGCAGGTCGTTCGCGACAGAAGCAATGGTGATGATGTCGTAGCGGTCGATTTCCAGCTTGTTCGGATCGGCGCCGAGCCGGATCAGGGCGCGGGCGGCGTCGTACTGCTTCTGGTAGGCCGCGACATGCAGCGGCGTGCGCGCGCGGTCGTCGGTCGCTTCCTTGTTCTCACCCGCAGCGATGCGTTTTTCGATTTCGGCGACGTCGCCGCGGGCGGCGGCAGCGTGCAGGCCGCCATAGGCGCGCAGTTCGGCCGCCGTCGGGGCAATCTGGGCGGAGGCGGGCAGGGCGGCCGCGACCGCGAGAAGCAAGGTCGTGAGGATGCGCAGGATCACTTCGATTGCGCGGCGAGACGCGCGCGAATGGCGGCAAGTTCAGCCTCGTCCCAGATGCCGATCAGGATGCCGCCCTTGACCTGCAGATCGCTGTCGGCATAGCCCGCGATCTTCGCATTCGGCGTGGTGATATGCATCTTCGGATGCAGCGCCCAGTCGAACAGCGCTGCTTGCAGCCGCGCAATGACCTCGGCGCAGGCCGGGTCGTCGCCGCGATCGGCAAATTCCAGCGGGTCGGTTTCCAGGTCATACAGCATCGGCCGGAAGCCTGACGCGTGGATGTATTTCCAGCGGCCGTCGAACACCATGAACAGCCGGCACTGCTCGATCGGCTGGTTCAGCGTCCGCCGCACCTGCTGCATGGAATAGTCGTACTCGGAGAACAGCACCTTGCGCCACGCCGGTTTCTCGCCGCGCAAGAGCGGCATCAGCGAACGGCCTTCGAGGATGTGGTCCGGCGGCGTGCCGCCGAAATAATCGATGAAGGTCGGCGCGAGATCGATGCCCTCGACCAGCGCGTCACACACAGTGCCGCGCGTGGAATCCGCTTCCTTCGAGGGGTCGATGATGATGAGCGGTATCCGCGCCGACTGGTCGTGGAACAGGTCCTTCTCGCCCATCCAGTGATCGCCGAGATAATCGCCGTGATCTGACGTGAACACGATCATGGTGTCCTCGAGCAGGCCGCGCTCTTCGAGGAACTTCATCAACACGCCCATCTGGTCGTCGATCTGGGTGATCAGGCCCATATAGGCCGGGATCACCTTCTCCCGCGCCTCGTCACGCGACATATTGCGGGAGTAGCGCATGTCCATGTATGCGGCGAACACCGGATGCGCTTCCTGCCGTTCTTTCTCGGAGCGGATCGCCGGGATCACGTCCTCAGGCCCGTACATGCTCGCGTAAGGCTCCGGCGCGATGTAGGGCCAGTGCGGCTTGATGTAAGAGAGGTGCAGGCACCACGGCCGCCCGTCGCCTTCCGCCTCGTTGATGAAATCCATCGCGCGGCGCGTCATGTAGGGCGTCTCGGACAATTCTTCCGGAATGCGCGCGGCCTTGTCCGCGTGGACCAGCAGCCAGCCGTTCTGCAATTCGCCGCTAGCATCGGCGCCGGAATTGGCCCAGTGCTCCCAGGGATTTTCCGCGTCAAATCCCTTCTCGCGCAGCCATGCATCATAGCGCGGCCGCGGCCGGTTCGTCGGATGCAGCCCGTCGTCGCGTTCATAGGGCTCAAAACCGCATTCGCTGACATGCACGCCGATGATGGAATCAGGCGCGATGCCGAGCATCTTCAGCCCTTCGAGATCGGGCGCCATGTGGGTCTTGCCCACAAGCACGTTGCGCACGCCGATCTTCTTGAGGTGATCGCCCAGCGTCGGTTCGCCCACGCGCAGCGGCCAGCCGTTCCAGTGCGAGCCGTGCGAGCGCATGTAGCGGCCGGTGTAGAAGCACATTCGCGACGGTCCGCAGATCGGCGACTGCACATAGGCC
Organism: Bradyrhizobium sp.; assembly: GCA_021732175.1. Lineage (GTDB taxonomy): Bacteria > Pseudomonadota > Alphaproteobacteria > Rhizobiales > Xanthobacteraceae > Bradyrhizobium. The sequence goes on along the minus strand of JAKFVP010000096.1, from coordinate 20,509 downwards.
CGCGAGAAGCGCACGCCGCGCTTCGCCATCGCGTCGATGTTCGGGGTCTTCAGCGTGGGGTGGCCGGTACAGCCGAGATAGTCATGGCGAAGCTGGTCGCACATGATCCAGAGTACGTTCTTCGCGCGCGCCATACCCGCCCTGCCGTTTCCTGTGGGTCAGATGCTGCGCTATCAATTGGATGATGACAACCTCTCCCTTTGGGAGAGGTCGGCGCGTAGCGCCGGGTGAGGGGTTGCAGTCCATCGATGCGTCGGCGCCCCCTGACCCGATTCGCGGGCGCAAATCGACCTCTCTCCGTTGGGAAGAGGTGAGCCGCGGCTCACGCCGTCCAAGTCACGCCGTCCAAGGCTCCATCGCCGCGGCGCCGCCCTGGGCCTTGGCGGACACCGGCGCCTCGCCGATCACCTGAACCAGCGCATGCAGCGCTTCCTTGACGCCCGCACCCGTCGCGGCCGACAGCAGCAGCGGCGTCTTCTTGGCGGCGCGCTTCAGCCGCTCCTTCTGCTTCTTCAGTTCCTCCGGCTCGACCGCGTCGATCTTGTTCAGCGCGACGATCTCGATCTTGTCGGCGAGATGCCCTTCATAGGCCTCCAGCTCCGTCCGCACCGTCTTGTAGGCCTTGCCGGCGTGCTCGCAGGTCGCATCGATCAGATGCAGCAGCACGCGGCAGCGCTCGACATGGCCGAGGAAGCGGTCCCCTAACCCCGCGCCTTCATGCGCGCCCTCGATCAGGCCGGGAATGTCGGCGAGCACGAATTCGCGACCGTCGGCGTTCACGACGCCAAGCTGCGGATGCAGCGTGGTGAAGGGATAGTCGGCGATCTTGGGCTTGGCCGCGCTCACCACCGACAGGAATGTGGATTTTCCCGCATTGGGCAGGCCGACGAGCCCGGCATCCGCAATCAGTTTCAGCCGCAGCCAGATCCAGCGCTCCTCGCCGGGTGCGCCGGGATTGGCGTTGCGCGGCGCGCGGTTGGTCGACGACTTGAAATGCGCGTTGCCGAAGCCGCCATTGCCGCCCTCGGCCAGGGTGAACTTCTCGCCGAGCTTGGTGAAATCGTGGATCAGCGTCTCGCGGTCCTCGTCGAACACCTGGGTGCCGACCGGCACCTTCAGCACGATCGGCTTGCCATTGGCGCCATGGCGGTCCTTGCCCATGCCATTGGTGCCCTTCTGCGCCTTGAAGTGCTGCTGGTAGCGGTAGTCGATCAGCGTGTTGAGGCCATCAACGCATTCGAGCACGACGTCGCCGCCGCGCCCGCCATTGCCGCCGGAGGGCCCGCCGAACTCGATGAACTTCTCGCGCCGGAACGCCACGCAGCCGTTGCCGCCGTCGCCGGAGCGGACATAGACCTTTGCTTCGTCAAGGAATTTCATGGGGTTTAGGTAGGACAGGGGGGCCGGTGCGGCAACCCTTAATGCAGCCGAAATGAGCGAAAAGCCCTAACTTTCGCGGCGTTTTTGCGCCCCTCGGCGGGATTCCGAACCGCCGCAGGAAGTCGTTCATCAGCCCGAACTGTGTGAAGCCGCTTACTTGACTTCCCGCCCGCCCGCCGTGTTCAATTGGCTTATCCTATCGGCTGTTCATGCGAGGAGGATCCCATGTCGCGCGCGATGCTGAAGAATATTTGGTCGCGGATCCCGGCCTGGGGAGCGCTCATGCTCGGGCTCGGCGTGCTGGTTGGCGGCAATGCCCGGGCTGATCAACCGAAGCCGCCGGAGTTGACGCCGGATCTCTCCGGACAATCGGCTTCCCGGTCGGACGAAGTTGCGCTTCGGCTCGACGGCGACACGATTTACGTTTCCCAACGCGGAGGCGCGTTCGAAGAATTGCGTTTGGGCGATACGCCCGAGGCTGCGTATTTGAGAAAGCTCTTGCGGGATGCAGGCGGCACAGGAAAGACGGTCTCTGTTCCGACCGGCTCCATGATCGTCGCAGGCGGTGGCGGCGGTGCCGCCGGATGGAGCTCGAAATCCAAGCCGAAGCCGTCGGAAGGCGGAAAGTGATTCCGTTGCAATCGCAGCCTGCCTCCCGGGCATCGCTTTAATCCGTGCAGGATTCAAGAATTGCCGGACTTGCCGAAGCGCTCGATGGTCCGGTTCTGAAGCGATTCACGCGCGGCACACACCGCGTCGTTTCGCCTGACGATACGCTGGCTCGGATCGCGCCCAAGGCACGGCAATTCGGCATCACTCGTCTGGGCAATGTGACAGGCCTCGATCGAATAGGAATTCCCGTTACAGTCGCTGTCCGCCCGAATTCGCGCTCGGTTTCGGTTTCCCAAGGCAAAGGGCTCGGTCTTTCCCAGGCGCTCGCATCCGCGCTGATGGAGGCGATCGAATTGTTTCATGCCGAAGAGCCCGCGGGACGTTCCGTGGAGGCGAGTTTTCTGGAGCTGTCCGAGAACGCCCGCGTTGTGCGGCCCGCCTTGCTCTCCGGCGGTGAGACTTCGGTGCCCGACCGAACCAGAATAAGATGGATCGAGGGCTACGATCTTCTCGCGCGCGAAGCCTGTTGGGTTCCCTGGGACGTCGTGCATACCGACTACACGCTGGCGACCCGTCACAACATCGAGCAACACCACTTCGTCACCGGCACCAATGGACTGGCTTCCGGCAATCATCTCGTCGAAGCTGTCAGCTCGGCAATTTGTGAGCTTGTCGAGCGTGACGCAGTCGCGGTGTGGCAGGCTCGAAACATTCGCGAGCGCTCGAGCCGCCATCTGGATGCGGGATCGATCGACGACGGAGATTGCCGGGCGCTGCTGGAATTGTACGAGGCTGCGCAAATACGGCCGCGGCTTTGGGATGTGACGTCTGACGTCGGAATTCCGGCCTTCGTTTGTGACATCCCGACTGAAGGCGACGACGAGTCCAGCGCACTACGAAGATTTCGGGGGACTGGTTGTCATCCCGATCGTGGCGTTGCCCTTGCTCGGGCGCTGACCGAGGCCGCGCAGGTCAGGCTGACTTATATCGCCGGCATTCGCGATGATCTTCCGGCTTCGGATTACACCGCAACGACGGAACAGAAATTGGGCGCGGCCCTGCTCGACGCCGTTTCGCAAGCTGGCAGGGTGCGCTCATTTCGAGACATCCCCAGCCACAGGACGGACGACGTCGCGATTGACCTGCGATGGGAGCTCGAGCGATTGCGCGCGATCGGCATTGAGCGAGTTGTCGCAGTGGACCTCACGCGTCCGGAATTTGGCATTCCCGTCGTCAAGGTGGTGATCCCCGGCCTCGAATGGGATTCCAATCACTCCAACTATGTCGCGGGTCCTCGAGCGCAACAATTGAGCGGTCGCAGCGTATGAATGCCATCATCTTTGCAGGGCCGTCGCTGCCGTCGCCCGATCCGCCGATCTCCGGAATCGCGTGGCGACCGCCGGTGCGCCAGGGCGATCTGTATTCGGCTGCCTTGTCCGGCCCGGCGATTATCGGCGTGGTCGATGGTTATTTCGAAATCGTGCCTACGGTCTGGCACAAGGAAATCCTCTGGGCCATGGCGCATGGCATCCATGTCTACGGCGCCGCCAGTATTGGCGCGTTGCGGGCCGCAGAGCTCACCGACTTCGGGATGAAGGGTATCGGTCAAATCTATCGCCAATTTCATGCCGGCCAACTGACCGATGACGACGAGGTCGCCGTGCTGCACGGGCCCGCGGAGACCGGCTACGTGCAGGTCACCGATGCCATGGTCAATGTGCGTGCCACGATCGAGCGCGCGCTCCAGCTCGGAATCTTAGAGCCCGCGTTCGCGGCGAGACTTGTTTCGATCGGCAAATCCCTATTTTACAAGGACAGGACGTATGAGGCGATCCTGAACGTTGCGACGGAGCAAGGTCTCGCGCCGGAGGCCGTTCGCCGGTTCTCGGCCTGGCTTCCCGGCGGAAAAATAGATCAGAAGCGCATTGACGCCAGTGAAATGCTCCAGGCCATTACGGCGCATATGGCCGGAGGCGTCATCCCGCTGAAGGTCTCTTACGAGTTTTCACACACGTTCGCCTGGGAGGAAGCCCGGCGGCGGATCGAGTTGGCGTGCGGCCTGGCGACGCACGCCATCCGTTGACCGGAAAGAGCTAACTTCTCGACATCCCCTCACGGCTGGCCGGAAAAGAATCCAAAGTCACTCAGGCATTGGACCTTCCTTTGCAGGACGCCGGAATTGAGAGCGTCGAACACGTTGAAGGATTGACCATCCACGTCAAAGCCGGTCTTCTGACTCCCCATCGCGTCTCCCAACATCTTGTACTTGAGCACTTCGGCAGCGTCTTCCTGTGAGTTGACAGCTCCGGCGACGCTGACGAACTCGTTGCTGGAATAGACGCTCTTGATCAGTCGGTTTGCAGCTTCGACGTTTCCTCGTTGTACATCGCGCCTCAGACTTTTCAGGCTGAACTTGAGGTCGGGATTCTTCGCCCTGTTGCCGTACTGCTCGCCAAAGTCGACCCATCGCCGCAAATGCTTGTTGTACCGCTTCTCATCCCATGACGCCTGAACAAAGGCTGTTTGATAGCAGTCGTTCTTCGGCGGACCGCTGACTTTACGCCGCGGATGATAACGGCTGTTGCCGTCCATGTTGGCATCGGCAATCAGCACGTGACCCAGTTCGTGGGCGAGTTCGGCCAGCACTGCCAACTCCGGATCCGGGACGGCGGCTGTCATCTTCAACTGCACCAGGCCTTTTCCCTGTCCAGGGTTCTCAGCCCCGAAAAGGTCCCTGATGGTCTGGTTCTCGACGTCGACAAACGATTGCTTGCCCGTCAGCTGCCGATCGGAAATGGCGACGAAAACGCTCTTGCTGCCCGGCAGCCGATCCGGTCCTTGCCAGAGGCCCCATCCCATGGGGGCCTTTGACTGAGATCCTGTCACAAACACTTGAGTCAGTCGGCAAAGCTTCCCCTTCATGTAATCCGGCGCGCGGCTGTAAGCCTTCGCCAGGATGCTTTTTTGCTCAGGGCTCAGCGGCCTGGATTTGTCGCAGGTCGGCGGCTGGTAGCGGGGGGCGAAAACGGTTTCGCCGGGATTTTTGAAAGAGGTGTAACAGACTTTTTCCGCGAACTTCGCCCCGTCAGGATCGCTCTCACATGTTCCCTGGAAGAACGTTTCGGGCGCGGCGGTCGGATACTTTGGGTAGGACGGCGGCGCGGACTGCTTGTAGGATGGCGACGCGGCCGTTGCGGGGTAAGTTATTGCTAGAATAATCAATGAGATCAACGCGATCGGCTTCATGGCCACGCCTCCTTTTATGACTGGCAGAATGCTTCACGTCTCAAGCTTGGACGGCGAACGGGAGAGGGCGCCTCAGACGGCTAACATTCTCCAGTTCCCGACAATCGTCCAGATCGTATGCTCGGTGCCTGTGTCAAAATGGTATTCAACAGCCAAGCCGAGTGCGAACACAAGCCCAATTTCCTGTCTTGCGATGCTCCGCGCGATGTCTCACTTCCAGCGGGCCAGCCGCATGGCTCGGCAGACATGTCGAAGGCCGCTATTGCCTGAGTGGACGAGCTAAGCCACCTTGTTGCCAGCATCGCACGAAGACCTCTGACGAGACACCTGTCCGATGGATCAGTAGAATCCTCTCGGGGCTCGTCCTAGGGATTGGTGAGGTCGCGACACAGGGTGCGGCTCTGAGCGCGAGTGCTGAGTGCCAACTCTGCCATATGTCGGGGTTGTTGAGTGCATAAGGTGCGGAATGCAGTGCCCAAACTGTCGTGCGGAAGCACCGGAGCGCGCAAAGTTCTGTAGTCAGTGCGGCTCGGCGTTGGTGCTCAATTGTCCTTCGTGCGGCAATAGCGCGCCGCCTGGCTCGAATTTTTGCGCCCTGTGCGGCGCAAGCTTCCATGGGACGAGCGGCGTTTCAGCAAGTCCTGAACTTGCTCCCAGCCTGTTGCCGCGCGCGACGTTTGCGGAACGTTGCCAGCTCACGGTGATGTTCTGCGATCTCGTCGGCTCGACGGCGCTGTCAGTTCATCTTGATGTCGAAGATTTCCATGAACTGATCGCTGCATACCAGAGGCGCGTCGCTGAAATTGTGACCCGGTTCGGCGGCTTTGTCGCCCGTCGCGTGGGTGACGGTGTCCTTGTCTATTTCGGTTATCCCCACGCGGAAGAGGATGGTCCGGAGCAGGGCGTGCGAGCCGCCTTGGCTTTGATCGACGGAATAGGAGCCTTGGAGAGCCGGGAGCCGCTCCAGGTGCGCATAGGCATTGCCACCGGCGAAGTGGTTGTCGGCGATCTTGCCGGATCGGGTACTGTCTACGACACGGAGGTCCTTGGCGAAGTACCGAATCTTGCCGCACGGCTCCAGGCTGTCGCCGGACCCAACTCGATCGTGATCGCCGATAGCACGCGACGGTTGGTCGGATCCGTCTTTGGGTTGGAGGACCTTGGTTTCAAGGAATTCAAGGGTTTTGCAGAACCTCAGCGCGTGTGGCGCGTGCTGGGTGAAAACCGGTTCCGCAGCCGCTTCGAAGCACTGCGTTCCGCCGAGACTCCCCTTGTCAATCGCCAGGAGGAGCTCGAACTTTTGCTCCGGCGCTGGGCACAGGCAAAAACCGGCGAAGGTCGCGTCATCTTCCTCTCGGGCGAACCCGGTATCGGCAAGTCACGTCTCACGGTGGCGCTCAGGGATTTGCTCGGTGAGGAGCCGTACACCGATCTGCACTATTTCTGCTCGCCCCACCACCAGAACAGCGTCCTCTTCCCGATCGTCAACTTGCTCGAGCGTGCGGCGGGATTCGGCCGCGAGGATACTCCCGGGGTCAAGTTGGACAAACTGGAAGCGCTGATGGCTGAAACCAACGCGTCCACGCGGGATGTCGCTGCGCTCGCCGATCTCTTGTTATTGCCGACCGGGCGGTATCCAGACGTCGAGCACAACCCGCGACGACGCAAGGAGGAAGTCTTCGAGGCGCTGGCACGGCAGTTCGTCGGCTTGGCAAGAACCAAGCCGGTGCTGATGACATTTGAGGACCTGCATTGGATCGATCCGACAACGCTGGAGCTGCTGGATATCTTCATCCGGCGGATCGAACGTCTGCCGGTCCTCTTGATCGCGACCTCTCGCCCGGAATTCACGGCCCCCTGGGCGGATCAGCCTCACGTCACCCTGCTGAGCCTTAATCGCCTTAGTCGGGCCAATAGCGAGGCCCTGGTTCGTCAGCTCGCCGCAAAGACCATGCCTTTACCGAGCGATCTGGTCGGAGAAATAGTCGAGCGAGGTGATGGCGTACCCCTCTTTCTCGAGGAGGTAACGAAGACGGTCGTGGATGCCGAACCGCAACAATCGGGATCGGGGGTGGCGCGCCCGCCACTCTCGGTGCCGCCAACGTTGCATGCATCATTGTTGGCAAGGCTCGACAGGATCGGGCCGGTAGCCAGGGAAATTGCGCAGATCGGGGCGACGATCGGCCGGGAGTTTTCGTATGAACTCACGGCGATTGTCGCCGAGCACCCCCCGCATGTGCTCAACGATACGCTCGGCCGCCTGGCTGAAGCCGGTCTCGTTTTCCAGCGTGGCGAAACTCCACGGTCAAGCTTTCTGTTCAAGCATGGGCTGTTGCGGGATGCTGCCTACAGCACGTTGCTCCGCGGCCCGCGCCGGGCTCTGCATGCGCGCATCGCGCAGGCGATCGAGGAAATGTTCCCGGAAATTGCCGAGAGTCAGCCGGAAGTGGTGGCGCGTCACCGGACCGAAGCGGGTCTGAAGAAGCCCGCCACGATCCATTGGCAGCGCGCAGGCGAACTCGCCCTGCGCCGTTCCGCCGGAAGTGAAGCTCTGAAGCACTTTTCCAGCGCCCTGACCATTCTGGAGGAGTTGCCCGATGGGGTGGATCGATGGCAACAGGAGCTGGACGTTCGGCTTGGTCTTGGTACTGCGCTGATCACGGCGCATGGTTTCCGTTCGTTCGGCCCCGAAATTGCCAAGCACTACGAACGTGCCGTGGTGCTCGGGCGAGGGCTGGCCGACGACAAGAAGCTCTTCAGAGCCATGTGGGGAAGCTGGTACGCAAACCTGATTGCCGGGCAGACCGAACAAGCGCTTGGAATAGCCAACGAGCTTGTCGAGGTGGCGCGGCGGCTGGCCGATCCCGATCTGATGCTTGAGGCGTATCACTCGCGCTGGGCAAATTCCCACGTTATGGGCCTCAATTTGATCGTGCTTGCCGACACCCAGCTAGGCATCGAGCTGTATGACGCCGAGCGACATCATGCTCATACCTATGATTATGGAGGTCACGATACCGGTACATGCGCCTATGGTCACCGTGCGGTAACGCTCTGGATCGCCGGATTCCCGGATCAGGCTGCGAAAATGGCGGATGCCGCGCTCGAATTGGGGCATCGGGTCGGGCATCCGCCCAGCCTGCAGCACGCGGCCTGGTGGTCTGCCACGCTGCAGCAACTCCTTCGCGCCCCCGCGCCGTGTCGCGAACTTTCGGAGCTGACAATCCGCATCGGACGCGAGCAGGGAAGCAACATGTTCTTCATGTGCCCGCTGCTTTTGGGTTGGACCGTTTTCGAACGCGGTGAGGCTATTGAGGGCCTGCAGCAGATGGAGGATGCGGTGGCGCGTACGCGCGAGTCCGCCCGCCGTTTCTATTTCGAGTATGAGCTTCTGGTGTTTGCCGAAGCTCTCCTCAGGGCCGGGGAGCTGGATCGCGCGCAGCAGGTTCTGGACGAAACCCTCGATCGCATTATGAGCAGCGGGAATTGCCTGTTCGAGGCCGAGGTACATCGCCTGTTGGGTATGTGTCTCGGGTATCGAGGCGGCGATCGAGTCGCAGAAGCCGAGGCGCGCCTGTTAAAGGCTCTCGAGATATCCGAGCAACAAGGCGCGCTTTCTTTCAAACTTCGCGCCGCAACGAGCCTCGGGCGACTTTTGCGAGATCATGATCGCCACGGTGACGCGCGCGATCTTCTCTCGCAGGTCTACCGGCAGTTCACGGAAGGTTTCGATACTCCCGACCTGAAAGACGCTCGGGCCCTGCTGGATGAACTGGAAGCATCGGGCGCCGCGCGCTCATGAAAGGTGCCGGAGAACTGCGGTCGTTCACCCCGGCCGCTTCTTGATCAGAAACTTCTGCGTCCCTTCCAGCACCAGTTCGCGGCGCTGGTTGTGCACGGTCGAGCGCAGCGTCACCACGCCGGTGGTGCGGCCGGGGGTCAGCTCGACCACTTCGAGCGCGGGATAGATGGTGTCGTCGGCATAGACGGGCTTCAGGAACTTGCTGGACTGCTCCAGGAATCCGACCAGCGATTCCTCGGTGACGAAGGGGAACAGCCCCGCGCCAGGTGCAGTGTGCACCAGCGTCTGAAAGCCGTGGGCGAGCAGATGCGGCATGCCCTTGGCGCGGCAGTATTCGACGTCGTAGTGGATCGGGTGGGTGTCGCCGCTGGCAAGCTGGAACGCCGCGAAGATCGCGGTGGTCTGGGTGCGGCCCGGCAGCACGAAGCGCTCGCCGAGCACGAAATCCTCGAACCATTTTTGCGCCGGCACCATGCGGTGCGTTGCGGGATCGAATTCGGTCATGGTGTTTCCTTGGCGCTTCCTGCGACAATTGGTTCAATTCGGGCCGGCGGGGCTTGCTCCCGAGGCTCACGTCTTTAAAACAGCCGAACGCGTAAAACGGAAGACCGGAAATCACCCGGCACAGCAATTCAGGCATGCCCATCTTCGCAAAAGCATCCACCCTCGACGAACGCTCCGCGCGCCTGGCCGGCATCGGCCTGATGCTGTTTGGCGTCTTCATGTTCTCGTTTGGCGATGCACTCGGCAAATTCCTGGTCGGCACCTATTCGGTCGGGCAATTGCTGTGGCTGCGCGCCTGCGCCGCGCTGGTGCTGCTGTTTCCGATGATGTGGCAGCAGCGCGCGGCGTTCGCGCGGCTGGAGCGGCCGTGGCTGCAGTTGCTGCGGGTGACGCTGTCCACCATCGAGGTCGCCGCCTTCTTCCTCGCCACCGTCTATCTGCCGCTCGCCGACGTCATCACCTACTACATGGCTTGTCCGATCTTCGTCACGGCACTGTCGGGTATCCTGCTGCGCGAAAAGATCGGCTGGCGGCGCTGGAGCGCGGTGCTGATCGGCTTTGCCGGCGTGCTGATTGCGCTGAACCCCTCGGCCGACAGCGTGAGCTGGCCGGCGCTGATCGCGCTGGCGGGCTCGACCTCCTTTGCCTTCCTGATGCTGATCACACGCTCGCTGCGCGCCACCCCCGACATCGTGCTGGCTTCGACGCAGTTCATCGGCACGTTCACCCTCGGGGCGCTGATGGCCCCGTTTGGCTGGGTCGCGCCACAACTCTCCAGCCTCGGGCTGTTCGCGCTCGCAGGCTTGATCTCGGTCAGCGCGCTGATGTGCGTCAACCGCTCGCTGAAGCTCGCGCCGGCCTCCGTCGTCGTGCCCTATCAATATTCGATGATCGTGTGGGCGGTGATGTTCGGCTATGTCGTGTTCGGCGACGTGCCGTCGATCGCGACCATCGTCGGCGCCGCCATCATCATCGCCGCCGGCATCTACATCTTCCTGCGCGAGCAGGCGCTCGGCAAACAGGAGCCGGCGGTCAACCCGCCGGCATGATGACCCATCCTCCGAGAGATCAGCCGCAATTCCAGATCGGCCCGATCGGCGTGCGCGTCCAGCAGGGCCCGAAACTGCCGCCATTGTAGCGGCCGCCGTAAAAGCCGGGCCGGCCGAAATAGTGCCAGGCGCCGTCATAGCCGTAATATTCCGGCACCGGATCGATGTACCAGGGACGCCGGTTCCGGAATGCCGCGCGCGCAACCGCGGTCCGCTGCTTGAAAGCCGGCAGGCTGTTGTTCGGCGGCTGCTGATAGCCCGGCAGGAAGCCGTAGCCGTGCCATTTCGGCGCGGGCCGGCTTTTGGCCGACGCGGCAGGTGCCACAGCCGGGAACAGCGCGAGGGCGGCAGCGATCAATAGAAATGCGAAGCGGGACATGCGAGAACGTGTAGACGACAGACCGTTGCAAGGCGATTAAAATCTCCGTGCACGATGCAATCACAGGACGCCGCCTGAATGCGAGATGATGTTGGTTTCCCCGACTCGGGCCTCGACCTGACCGACGGTTTCAAGCCGCACACCTCGCATTGGGGCGTGTTCTCCGCGCGCAACAGTGAGGCCGGCCTCGAAGTGCGGCACTATGCCGGCGATCCCGATCCGAACGGGATCATCGACAATTTCCCCGGCGCCTTGCGTCATCAGGCGCGCATCGCGCAACCGGCGATCCGCCGCGGCTGGCTCGAGCGCGGGCCCGGTCCCGACGATCGCCGTGGCCGCGACGAATTCGTCAGCGTGAGCTGGGAAAAGGCGCTCGACCTGCTCGGCGACGAGCTGGCGCGCGTCCGCGATACACGTGGTCCCGGCGCCATCTTCGGCGGTTCCTACGGCTGGTCCAGCGCCGGACGCTTTCATCACGCCCAGAGCCAGGTACATCGTTTTCTCAACATCGCGCTGGGCGGCTATGTGCGTTCGGTCAACACCTATTCCTCCGGCGCGTCCTCGGTTCTGCTGCCGCAGATCCTGGCGAGCTATGAGGACATCACCAGGCGCAACGTCACCTGGGAGCAGATCGCGGCCGAGACCGATATCGTGATCTCGTTCGGCGGCATGGCGCTGAAGAATTCCATGGTGGCGGGCGGCTCGATCAGCAAGCACGTCGAGCGCGGTGCAATGGAGGCGGCGCGCCGGCGCGGCTGCGAGTTCGTTCTGGTCAGCCCGCTCCGCGACGATCTGCCTGCGGAGGCCGGCGCCGAATGGATGGCCTGCACGCCCGGCACCGACACCGCGCTGATGCTCGGCATCGTCCACACGCTGGTCGGCGAGAACCTGCACGATCAGGCGTTTCTCGATCGCTACACCGAGGGCTGGCCGGTCTTCCTGCGTTACCTGACCGGCGAAACCGACGGACAGCCCAAGCACGCCGAATGGGCCGCCGCGATCTGCGGTATCGACGCGTCCACAATCCGCAAGCTTGCCCGCCGTCTCGCAGGGCGGCGCGCGCTCGTGACTGTTTCGCATTCGCTGCAACGCGCCGAGCATGGCGAGCAGCCGGTGTGGATGGGCATGGTGCTGGCGGCCGCGCTCGGCCAGATCGGCCTTCCCGGCGGCGGCTACGCCTATTCGCTCGGCGCGATCGGCTATTACGGCCGCCGCGTCAACGACGTGCCGGGACCGACCCTGAACCAGGGCCGCAACGCCGTCACCGATTTCATTCCGGTGGCGCGCATCGCCGACATGCTGCTCCATCCCGGCACCACCTATCGCTACAACGGCGAGACGCGAACCTATCCGGAAATCAAGTTGGTCTACTGGGCCGGCGGCAATCCCTTCCATCATCACCAGGATATCAATCGCCTGCGCCAGGCCCTTGCGCGGCTCGATACATTCGTGGTGCATGAGCTCGCCTGGACGGCCACGGCCCGCCACGCCGACATCGTGCTTCCGGCAACGATGACGCTGGAGCGCGAGGACATCGGTTATTCCACCAACGATCCGCTGATGGTCGCCATGCACCGGATCGCCGAACCGTTTGGGCTGGCGCGCGACGACTACGACATCTTCGCCGATCTCGCCGAACGGTTGGGCGCGCGCGAGCCCTTCACCGAAGGCCGCACGTCGCGGCAATGGCTGGAGCATCTCTACGAGCCGACGCGCCGCTCGCTCGCCGCGCGCGGTCTGGAAGCCCCGACGTTCGACGAATTCTGGCAGCGCGGCAGCCTGATCGTGCCGCAACAGCCTGATGACGGCGGCAGGCTGCGCAGCTTCCGTCAGGACCCGGTCAATCATCCCCTGCCGACGCCGAGCGGACGTGTCGAGATCTTCTCGGAGAAGATCGCGGCCCATGGCGATGCCGAATGTCCCGGCCACCCTGTGTGGCTGGAGAAGACCGACGTGCCGAAGCCGGGCTCGCCGTGCATTCTCGTCTCCAACCAGCCGACCACGCGCCTGCACAGCCAGCTCGATTTCGGCGGCCATTCGATGGCGGCAAAACATCGCGGCCGCGAGGTCGCGCGCATGAATCCGCGCGACGCCGGCGCGCGCGGCATTGCCGATGGCGACATCGTCCGCCTGTTCAACGAACGCGGCGCCTGCCTTGCCGCGGTCCATGTCACCGACGGCATCGCCCCCGGTGTCGTGCAGTTGCCGACCGGCGCGTGGTACGATCCGATGGATCCCGAGGACGAGAAGCCGCTCTGCGTGCACGGCAATCCGAACGTGCTGACGCGCGACGTCGGCACGTCTTCGTTTGCGCAAGGTTGCACCGGCCAGCTCACGACGGTCGAGGTCGAGCGCTTCAACGGCAATCTGCCGCCGATCCGCGCGTTCGATCCGGTCCGGAGCCGGGAACCGTAAACCGGCCGCTCGTCAATCTGCGGCAGCCATTCCCGGAGGCAATGCCAGTATCTTGCGGCCTTCAGCGGCCGTGAAAGTGAGCGGCAACCAGATCATAGGAACCTCTGGTTCCGCGAACATAGACCTTCGCTGCAGCAGCGCAGATCAAATCCCGGTTGGAATCGAAGGCACTCAAAAGTCCCAACTCATCGGAGCTGACATCTGGTTGTATTTTTCTCAAAGCGCCTTCGTCGATGAAGAACGCTGCTTCCATGGCGCTGTCGTGTCCCCAAAATCGCACGGCACGTCGCGTCTGATCGTAGGAACGACTGTGATTTGGGAAATCAATCATGTGATCGGATCCGATCGGATTGCCGCCGTTTCGCGACCTTGACCGGAACTGGGATCAACCTGGAGTCCGTGTTGATCAGGCCGCGTAACGTTCGTTCGGCCGCGACGACAATTTGGCGACAGACTTGCTTCAGCGGCTGAAGTTGCTCAACCCACGCTCGCTCAATCTGACGACGGAATTTCAATAAAGATTTCACTAGGTCAACCTCCCTGACGCGCCTCCGCGTATTCGATCTTTCCACTATGACTTAGGTGCGAATTGCGTTTTTGCGAGTCGAGGGCCGCGCTTGTCGAGAAAGCGAGTGTTGCGACCGGGCCGGCGCCGTGCGTTCGGCGGGAGTCCGCATCAACGAGTTCGATCGCCAGCCACCGCCTTTGCAGGTTCCGCAGTCACTATTTGCTGCTCGGGGGCTCGTTATTGGAACCTTCGATCCCCATATGATCAGATATCCGACGCAACCATCGATGGCGACGGAGCAGCCGAGACTTCTCGGCATGTTCAAATCTCAGCAGTATCGTGCAGAGCAGCCTTGGACCTGAGCGAACTCGTGCGCCAGACTTGCCGCCGGATCTGCGGGTTGAACTGAGTCCGACTCGTTATCGAAGCAATCGATTCACAGAAGGATTCAGAAAATGAAGAAGCCCGTTCTCACGACAGTCGAAGAGGCAGAGCCGCCGAAGAGGCCAAGAGCCGACCGGCTTCCGACAAGTGGATTCGTGACCATTGTGGACGGTCATTTCAAAACCGAATTTGACGATGTAGAGGCCGCCGAAGAAGCGGGTAGAAAGCTGAAGGCGGCCTATCCGATGCTTCAGATCCAGATCTACGACGCTGTCAACAAGGTCCGTACTTTGTTGACCTGACGAATCCGGATAGCCGGCCCGCTCTTCCGGACCTGATTCACCGGACCATTTCGAGCAGCGCGAAATTGAAAAAGGAACAGCGATGCGAAAACTTGCCAAGCCCACCGAACAAGAACTCAACGAGGGACCGCAAAAGGTGTTCTTTCAGATTGCGAACGGCAATGCGCGGCAGGACTGCATTCTGCAAACAAGCTTCTCAACCCAGGTCGAGGCACGAAGGTACCTGATGTCAAATTGGGCAACCATCGAAAAGATGGCTCGCAACGCGCTTGCGGCGGGAGGCTTCGAAGGCAACCAGATCAAGCTCGCAATGGTCTGAACGGTCGACGTCGTCCTTTGCGCGCGGCCAGCTCACAACAATCGAGGTCGAGCGCTTCGACGGCAATCTGCCGCCGGTCCGCGCGTTCGATCCGGTCTAGCCCGGGGCCTTGTGAGGGCAGCCCTGCATATCAATGGGTTGATCCGCAGCAGGCGGTCACGTAGTCGTTCGCGATGAGCGAGCCGACCGCCGGCGCCAAAACCAAAGCCCTTCAACTGGACGCGAAGGCAGCGCTGCTTGGGGTCGCATGCGGCCTCGGTGCGGCGCTGTTCTGGGCGCTCGGCTTCGTGGCGACACGGCACGGCCTGAAGGTCGGGTTCACGCCGGTGGACCTCCTGATGCACCGCTTCCTGTGGTCGGGCATCGCCTTTCTTCCGCTCGTGCTGCGCGCGGGCCTGCGCGATCTCGGCGGCATTGGATGGGGCCGGGGCCTTGCGCTGATGGTGCTGGGTGGGCCTGTGATGTCGCTGATCTCCTATGCCGGCTTCCTGTTCGTGCCGCTCGGGCACGGCAGCGTCATCCAGCCGTCCTGCGCGACGCTGGGCGGTCTGTGCCTCGCCGTCGTCTGGCTCAGGGAAAAGATTCCGCTCTCGCGATTTGCGGGCGCCGCCGTCATCGTTGCCGGCCTTGCCGTGATCGGCGGCGAATCGATCGGCCACATCGGGTTGCATGGCGTGCTGGGCGATCTGATCTTCGTCCTGACCGGCTTCATGTTCGCCGGCTTCGCCACGCTGGTGCGCTATTGGCGGGTTTCCGCTTTCTCGGTGGCGACCGTCATCAGTGTGCTGTCGCTCTCGCTGTTTCCGCTCTATGCGGCGTCGGGCGGGTTGGCTCGCGCGGTCGCGCTAGGCCTTGGCGAAAATGCGCTGCAGGCCACAGCGCAAGGCATTCTGGCGGGACCTGCGGCGATGTATCTGTTCACGCTCTCGATCCAGAACCTCGGTGTCGCCCGCGCCGCGATCTTCCCTGCAACCGTTCCGGCGCTCACCCTGCTGCTGGGCTGGTTGCTGATCGGCGAGCAACCGACTGCACTGCAGGCGGCGGGACTGGTTACGGTGCTGGCCGGATTCTATCTCGCGCAGCGGCAGGGCTAGTGTCCCAAATCCGAAGTTCGCACGCTTTCGCGGCGATCACTTTGCGAACTTCGGATTTATCAGGGACACTAGAATCATTATGTTTTCTAGTGTGGTGGTTCAGAAGTTCTCATGGCGGACTCGCGGCGACGGTGATGAGAACTTCTGAACCACCACACTAGCGCAGCGCCTGATCGATGGTCATGGCCTGGCTTAGTCTTTGGGACGTGCCTGGCCGGTGGCGCTGCCCTCGACCTTTCCTTCGTCCTTGAGCTTTGCGGCTTCTTCTTCGACTTTCCTTGCGGACTGTTCCTTGTCGCCTGGCGTGGCGCAGTCCGAACCGGCCTTGAGGTCGCCCCGCACCTGAGCCTCGTCGGCCGAGTTCTGCTGAGCTTTGTCCTGCTGGAGCTTGTCCGGGCATTGCTCGGCCGACGCGGTGGCGGCGAAGCAACCAAACGCGAGCATGCAAGCAATTGCGATCGATCGGCGCATGAAGATGTCCCCTCAATGCTGGGCGAAACTACGCCGCGGCGAAGCTTTGGACGCGGCGCGTGTACAACTCAACAAGGTCCGCGAGGTTCCGAGCGATTAACAATGTCTGAATCCTGACAATTCGCCGCACCCCCTTAGCGAAGTCTTGGAGGAATCCCGGTTAGGTGGCAGCCGAATTGTTGTGTCAGGGGCTATTGCAATGTCGTTCGGCAAGCGTCACTCCGGGGTTGGTTCCGGCGCGCAAGCTCTCAATGTGAACGCGGCTGCCGCGCAAGGCGAAGCCGTCACCGAGAGCGCCGGGGCGGTCGGCCACCCCTTTCGTTGGTTCGTTGCGCTGATTGCCTTCGGCGCGATGCTTTACGGTCTCGTTCACATCTACGGCCCGGACATCGTCCGCGACCTTCGCCTTTCCGGGACCTGGCAGCCGGCATACGATCTGCGCGCGATGGATGGGAAGTGCGAGCGGAAGAGTTTCATCATCACCTTCTGCAGCGCCAGGATCAAATCGGTCGCCATGCCCGACCAGGCGCTGATCGAACATCGCTTCATGATGCTGTTTTCAGGTGGCGGCGGCGAGGCCATGGTGCCGGTGCGCTCGACTGTCAATCGCGCGGCGGTCTCGATCCACTATTCAGCGGAAACGAAGCTCCTGAACCGCACGCTGTCGTTTGTCGTCTCGGCGGTCATCCTGACCCTGTTCTGCTTCGTGTTCCTGACCTGCTTCTGGCGAGCCGCCAATTCGTTCGAGTGAGTAGACCGTGAAACTGCTCAAGGTCATTGGCTGGATCGGCGGCATCCTGCTCGTCTGGGGATATTTCCAGTTGCCCTCGGGCTCCGGAAATGTGGCCGCCCGGCAAACCCTGACCATCCAGGAAGAGCCTGATCGTATCGTGCTCGGCTGGAGCGGGCCGGTGCAGGAGCCGATGAGCGAGCGTGTCGCCGCGGCCTTCGAGCGCTACAAGGCCGATCGGCGCCGGCTTGTCCTTATCCTCAACTCGCCGGGAGGCTCGATCGAACAGGGGCGCAGGGTCGTCGCTGCAATCCGTGCACGCGATCGCGGCATTGACACGTTCGTACAAAAGGCCGGCGTGTGCGCCTCGATGTGCGTTCCGATCTTTCTCGCCGGTACCGAGCGCATGGCCGATCCGGAAGCCCTGTTCATGTTTCACCAGGCCAGCCTGGACAGCAGCGGCAGGGAAACCCTGAAGGAATCCGTGAAGGAAAACGTGCGGGAGAACAACAAGCGGCAGCAGGTCCCCGCGTCCGAAGAAGCCGCCTTCTCGGAAACCCTCAAGGCGATCGAGACACAGGTAACCAACGATTTCTTCCGCAACGACATCGGCATCCGCGGCGTCAACAAGGCCTGGCTGGCCACGATGCGGAAGAAAATCCCGGGCCGCGATGTCTGGATCAGCGGTCAGCAGCTCGTCGATGAGGGCTCCGGGATCGTCGATCGTCTTGTTGGCGCACCTGCTTCCTAGTCTGTAATGAGTTTAGGTTGAAGGGGTGCGGCACCGGGAATCACCTCTCCCTTTGGGAGAGGTCGGCGCGCCGCGCCGGGAGAGGGGTTACGGGTCCCTCGATAGAGCGGCAACCCTCCCCCGATTTGCTGCGCAAGTCGACCTCTCCCGAAGGGAGAGGTGGACCGAGTCCGCGGCCATTGATCCAATCAAATGCCATCATGCTCGAGCATGATCCGACCATCCGGCCAGCGGCAGGCTTATTGCCGCGCGACACTGCTGTCGCGCAACGTCCCTCGCTTTCTCCACAGCCACAAATCGCCCAGCACTTTCGCGGCCGCCACGACAACCAGCGTGCAAAGCGCCACCTTGGTGACGGTCTCCATCGTCCCCTCGATCAGCACGGCATGGGCCACACTGCCGACGACGATGATTACAGCGAGGACCGTGTGCGCGATGCGCCACGTCCGCGGCCGCAGTCCCAGTCGCCGGCGCAGCGACGCCAGCAGCGCGACGGCGAAGATGGCCCACATCGCGATGACGCCAAAGGGCGAGAACGGCGTCGGCGACGTGAAGGTGAGGGCGTCGATCATGTCGGGCGGACTGGTGATCCAGAGACCGGCGACGTGGATCACGATCGCGGCGACCAGCGTGCCGCCAATCCAGTGATGCACGCGCCGCCCGCGATAGGCCTGCAGTCCCGGCAAATATCCGCCGATCAGCAGGGGCTGCACGAGCACAAGGCCGAGGGCGACGATCCCTGCGAACCCGGCAATGATGTAGATGGGGCCGCGCCATGCGAGTTGCGGGCTCATCGCCGCGGCGGCGATCGGCACGCCAATGGCGGCGGCAAGGGCAGCCCAGATCAGAATTCTCCGGGCCAGTCGCATTCCTCTGATTCCAGCTTGCTCAAGCCGGCTGAAGCACGAAGTGCGCTTCGAGGCTGGTTTCCCTGGCGCTCTTCATCACCGGTCGCAGAAAGACGGTTTTGAACTCGCCGCTGTCATAGGCGAGGTGACCATGCGGCTGGCCGAAGATCGGAATGATCTGCGGCATCTCGAGGCGGAACTTGCCGTCCTTGTCGGTGAGCGTGGCGCCATGGCTCTGCGGCTCGTGCTCCTGCCCTTCGACGGTGTGCGCCCAGATCTGGATGCGTTGGCCGGCAAGCGGTGCCCCGTCGCCGGCGCGGCGCACGGTGCCGCTCATCCAGAAGCCGCCCTTGCCGATCCGCTCCACGGTCGCCGCACCCTTGCGGTAGTTGTTGGCGCCGCCCGGCATCGAAGCGGTCGGTGCAAGACCTTCCGCGCGGGCGGGCAGCAGCAGCCCGGAGACGCCTGACGCCAGCACGGCGCTGCCGGCGACGAGGAGGCTACGGCGGTTGAACAGGAATGCGGTCATGGAGTTCCTCCCGGCGATCGGGCAGTTGCTGCGTTGAAGTTACAGCAACAGGCGTAAAACGCCCAGTTGAAGTTAGGGAAGGCGAGCGGCGCCACAGGTCAAAATAACAGTGTTGTGAAGAGATATGCCGTCGGTGATGGGCCGTTTGATTTGTCGCAAGCGGCCCCGTTCCTTCTGAAGGCATATTGATAAATCTCGATGCCCGAATGGATGGAGCTCAGAATGTCCGCAAGCCAGCTCGCAAAGGCTCATTTTGATGCAGCTATTGCGGCCGCAGCGGCGGCGAGCCTGGATACCGACGCTGTGTGTCGCGCCTTGTTGGGCTTGATTGTCTCAAAGTATCTCGAAAGCAGGCCGGTGTCTGACGTGCAATCCGAGCTGCGGTTTGTTGCGGAAAATTGTGATCCCGACACCGACTTTATGTTTATGCGGCCTTGATCGGGCCTTGCCGCATTATGAATGGCTTCGCTACGCTCGGCGCGTCAAGCGAGGCTGTCGCCCATGATTCCCACTGCCACCGAACGCGACGCGCTGCTTCAGGCCTTCGCGCGCGCCCTGTTCAAGGGCGACATGGATGCGCTGTACGGCGTCGTCACGCCGGATTTCGTCTGGCGCTATCATGACGGCCTCTCGCCCGAGCGTGTGCTGACCGGCCGCGACGCCATCGAGAAGCACATCGCCGAGCGCAAGGCGTTCTTCGCGTCGAGCCGTTTCCACGATGTCGTCTATCATCACCTGCCCGACATCTCCTTCATGACCTTCCGCGTCAGCGAGACCGTGCGCTCCACCGGCGAGCAGCGCGAGCAGCAGGGCGTCGAGCGCTACACCTTTGCGAACGGCAAGCTCGCCACCAAGGACGTCTACCGCAAGCCGATCGCGGGGTGAGGCAGCCCTCGACGGCGCGCCATACTCACCTGTCGTCCCGGCGCAGGCCAGGCCTGCGCCGGGGCGACAACGAGTGTTGCCGCTGCGACACAACGGGCAAATCACCCGACTCGGCTGTCAAGCCCCGCGATCGAAAATATTTCGCTTTACCGGAATTCTGATTTGCGGTATCAACCGACTCAGCCCGTGCCGCCATGAGGGGCGTTTCGCGGTCGTCACGAAGCGTGGCGCGGGTTGCGATGGACGCTTGCGGCGTCAGGCGGTCTTCTTGCCGCCCGACGAAAACGCCGCGAGCGTACGG
>JAKFVP010000556.1 GCA_021732175.1 Bradyrhizobium sp. | reverse complement strand
GTTCATGGCCGTTCTCGCAGCAATTCGGTGCTGGTGCTCAGTGTCGGCGCTATCCTCGTCAACGAGCATCTCGTCGCGCTGGCCCGCGCGCATGGCGGGCAGATCGTGGTGCCCACCGGCGCCCTGCTCGGCCTCGACGCGGTCGCAGCCGCAGCGGAAGGCGAAATCCAGTCTGTGCGCATGGTCACGCGCAAGCCGGTGCGAGGCCTGGCCGGCGCGCCCTACCTTGCCGAGCACAATATCCGCATCGAGGACATCACCGCGCCCTTGCGCATCTTCGAGGGTACGCCGCGGGACGCTGCGGTCGGCTTTCCCGCCAACCTCAACGTCGCAGTCGCGCTGTCGCTGGCCGGGATCGGGCCGGACAAGACGACGCTGGAAATCTGGGCCGACCCTGCGCTGGAGCGCAATGTGCATCGCATCGAGGTCGTCGCTGATTCCGCGAGCTTCTCGATGCAGATCGAGAACGTGCCGTCGGAGAACCCAAAGACCGGGCGGATCACGGCGCTGTCGGTGATCTCATATCTGAGAAAGCTCGGCGCGCCATTGCGGGTGGGTTCCTGACGGCTACGAACAGCGCCGCTTCCTGCGCGCCTACGCCCCCGCCGCCGCGCCCGCGAAAAACTCCCGATTCCGCCCCGGCGCCGCATCGAACAGCGCTCTGGTGTATTCGTGCTGGGGCGCGGCGAACACGTCCGACGTCGTGCCCTGCTCGACGATGACGCCGCGCTGCATGACCGCGATGCGGTCGCAAACCTGCGCAGCAACCCGCAAATCATGCGTGATGAACAGCACTGCCAGATTGAAGCGGCGGCGCACCTCGTCGAGCAGCTTCAGCACCTGCGCCTGCACCGACACGTCGAGCGCCGACACCGGCTCGTCGCCGATCAGAACCTCCGGCCGCATCGCCAGCGCGCGTGCGATGCAGATGCGCTGGCGCTGCCCGCCGGAGAACTGGTGCGGATAGCGATCGAGCGCCTCGGGCGACAGATGCACCACCGACATCAGCTCGCGCGCGCGCTGCAGCGCCTCGCCGCGCGACAGGCCGAAATTCATCGGCCCCTCGATGATGGCTTCGCCGACAGTGCGGCGCGGATTGAGCGACCGGTAGGGATCCTGGAAGATGAACTGCACCCGTTGCCGCACGGGACGGAAAGCTGCTTCCGTCATCCCGGCGATGTCGGAGCCATCGATCTTGATCGCGCCGCTGCTCGGCGGCACCAACCGGGCGATACAGCGCGCCACTGTCGACTTGCCGGAGCCGGATTCGCCGACGATGCCAAGCGTCTCGCCACGCCGTACCAGCAGTGAAACATCGTTCACGGCGTTGACGATCCGCGCCCGCGGCTGGAACAGCGAACGCTTTCCGTAGGTCTTGAACAGCTTCTCGGTCTGCAGCACCACCTGCCCCGTCACCGGCACGCGCTTCGGCGGCGTCATGCTCGGCACCGAGGCGAGCAGCATCCGCGTATAATCCTCGCGCGGGTTGCGCAGCACTTCCTCGGCAGGCCCCTGCTCCACGATGCGGCCGAGCTGCATCACCACCACGCGGTCGGCAATCTCCGAAACCACGCCGAAATCGTGGGTGATGAACAGCACGCCGGTCTTCTTGCGCCCCTGCATCTCGCGCACGAGTTTCAGGATCTGCGCCTGGGTGGTGACGTCGAGCGCCGTGGTCGGCTCGTCCGCGATCAGGAGCGCAGGATCGAGCACGAGCGCCGCCGCAATCATGATGCGCTGGCGCTGGCCGCCGGAGAGCTGGTGCGGATAGGCGTCGATCATCTGTTCGGGATCGGGCAGATGCACCGCGCGCATGATCTCGAGTACCCGCTGGCGCCGCTCCCTGGGGTCGAGATCGGTATGGATTTCCAGCACCTCGCCGATCTGGTCGCCGACGCGCTCGACCGGGTTGAGCGCGGTCATCGGCTCCTGGAACACCATAGCCATGCGGGTGCCGCGGATCGCGCGCAAATCGGCGTCCGACTTGGTGGTGAGTTCCTCGCCTTCCAGGCGGATCGAGCCCGTCTCGACCGCCATCGCGGCCTTCGGCAACAGTCCCATCACCGCCTGCGCGGTGACGGACTTGCCCGAGCCGGACTCGCCGACCACGCAGACGATTTCGTTGGCGCCGACGGCCAGGTTGATGCCGCGCACGGCGTGCGGGCGGTCACCGCTGCCCTTGATGGCGACGGAGAGATTGGCGACTTCGAGGACGGGCGCGCTCATCTCACACCCGCTTTGCCATCTTGGGATCGAGTATGTCGCGCAAGCCATCGCCCAGCACGTTGACCGCGAGGATCGTCATCGCGAGGAAAATGCCGGGATAGATGATGTTATGCGGGAACAGGCTGAACACCTGGCGTCCCTCGGCCATGATGTTGCCCCAGGTCGGCACTTCCGGCGGCACGCCGATGCCGAGGAACGACAGGATGGCCTCGACCAGAATGGCGGAGGCGCAGATGAAAGTACCCTGCACGATCATGGGCGCGATCGTGTTGGGCAACACATGCCGCCACAGCAGTTTCGGCGTCGAGGTGCCGAGCGTCACTGCCGCCTCGACATAGGGCTCCTCGCGCACGCTGAGCACGATCGAGCGCACCAGGCGCACCACGCCCGGGACCTGCGGCACCGTGATGGCGATGATCACGGTCCACACGCTGGAACGGAACAGCGACACCATGGCGATCGCGAGCAGAATGGCCGGGATGGCCATCAAGCCGTCCATGATGCGCATGATGATGGCGTCGAGAATGCGGAAGAACCCGGCCAGCACGCCGATGAACATCCCGCAGGCCACGCTGATCAAGGCCACGGACACGCCGACCAGCAGCGAGACACGCGCGCCATAGACCACGCGGCTGTAGACGTCGCGGCCGAGGCTGTCCGTGCCGAACCTTGCGACCATCTTGATGCGCTCGCCGGTATCGGTTCGCACCGAAATCTCGGTGCCCGGGACCTTGTTGCGCGCGATCGGATTGATCGCGGTAGGATCGACGGTGCCGAGCCACGGGGCAAGCAACGCCATCAGCAGCACGATCAGGATAACGGCGCCGCCGAACATGACGGCAGGATTGTGGGCCATCTTGCGGATGGAAACGGCCGGCTTCGCCGGTTCCGCCACAACAGGAGTGTCGAGGATCACATCGGCCATCAGTAACGAATCCTCGGATCGAGCAGCGTGTACATCATATCGACCGCCAGGTTGATCATGACGTAGACAAAGGAGAACAGCAGAATCACGGCCTGGATGGTCGGATAGTCGCGGGCGAGCACGGCATCCACCGTGAGCCGGCCAAGGCCCGGTATCGTGAACACGCTTTCGGTGACGACGACACCGCCGATCAGAAGCGCAATGCCGAGCCCGATCACGGTGACGATGGGAACGGCCGCGTTGCGCAATGCGTGGCGGAACAGCACCTTGCGCTCGATCTGGCCCTTGGCGCGCGCGGTGCGGATATAGTCCTCCGACAGCACTTCGAGCAGGCTGGTGCGGGTCATGCGCGCGATCAGCGCGATATAGATCACCGACAGCGTCACGGAAGGAAGGATTAGCCGCTGCACCCAGCCGCCGATGCCTTCCGATATGCGCTGATAGCCCTGCACCGGCAGCCAGTTCAGGTAGACCGCGAATAGGTAGATCAGGAGATAGCCAATCACGAACACCGGCACGGAAAAGCCGAGCACGGAAAATCCCATGACGATGCGATCGACCCAGGAGCCGTGGCGATGCGCCGCCAGCACGCCGAGGGGAACGGCGACCAGCACGGCGATCAGGATCGTGAAGAATGCCAGCGACAGCGTCGGCTCGATCCGCTCGCCGATCAGGGATGCCACGGTCTTCTTGAAGAAGAAGCTTTCGCCGAAATCGCCGGTCAGCACCTTGCCGGACCAGATGACGAACTGCTCGATCATCGGGCGGTCGAGACCGAGCTGCCCGCGGATCTTCGCCACCTGCTCGGCATTGGCGTTGTCGCCGGCGATGATGGCGGCGGGATCAGAGGGAGTGAGGCGCAGCATCAGGAAGATGAAGACCGCGACCACCAGCATCACGGGAATCGTGCCGAGCAGTCGCCGAAACAGGTAGCCATACATCGACCGATCCTCGAAGCGAGACGGGCGGCGGATCAACCGCCGCCCGCATTCCTTGTCTTACTTGGCGATTTCCAGGTTCCAGAACACCGGCGCCGGGGCAGTCACGAGGCCTTTGACGTTCTTGCGCATTGCGATCGGCGAGACGTATTCGCCGACGGGAATTTCCGCCGTGATCTCGATGTTGCGGGCCTGCACTGCTTCCGCGATCGCCTTCTGCTTGCCGGGATCCGTCTCGCGGGCGAAGTCGTCGCGCAGCTTTTCCATCTGCGGGTCGCAGGGCCAGCCGAACAACGCCTTCTCACACGCCGAGTTCAGATAGCCGGTGGAGACCGGGTTCATCACGTCGGCGGTGACCCAGGCGGTGAGGAACGCGTTCCAGCCACCGGCGTCAGGGGCGTCCTTCTTGGTCCGGCGGGCGACCAGCGTCTGCCAGTCCATCGACTGCATGTCGACCTTGAAGCCGGCCTTCTCCATCAGCGACTTCGCCACCGGCGCGAGGTTGGTCAGGACTTTCAGGTCGGTCGAGTGCATCAGCACTACCGGCGTGCCGTCATAACCGGCTTCCTTGAGCAATTCCTGCGCCTTCTTGAAGTTGGAAGTCAGGATCGCGTCGGTGCCGGCAGTGGAGCCGAACGGCGTGTCGCAGATGAAGAGCGCCTTGCACGGCTTGATGTAGTTCTCGTCGCCGATGGTCGCCATCAGGAAGTCTTCCTGGTTGAAGGCATACCACAGGGCCTGACGAATCTTCGGATTGTCGAAGGGCTTGTGCAGGTGGTTGGGCCGGAACACGTATTGCGCCTTCGCCAGCGGCGACACAATCACGTCGACACCCGGATCCTTCTTCAGCGTCCCCAGCAGGTCGTGGCTGGGCTGCTCGACCAGGTCGATCTCGCCCTTGGACAGCGCATTGATCGCCTGCTGCGCGTCGGAAATGGCGCGCCACTCGACGCGGTCCACCTTGGCGACCTTGCCGCCCGACATGCCTGACGGCGGCTCGGATCGCGGCTTGTACTTGTCGAACTTGACGTAGACGGTCTTGTCGCCCGGCTTCCACTCGTCCTTCACGAAGACGAAGGGTCCCGATCCCGTGAAGTCGTCGATCTGCTTGTTAGGGTCGGTTTCCGCGACACGCTTGGGCATCATGAACGGCACGTTGGACGAAGGCTTCGACAGGCCGAGCAGTACGAGGCCCGTCGGTTCCTTGAGCTTGATGGTGAATGTCTTTGCATCGACCATGTCGATCGCATCGACGAAGCTCATCATCTTCTGGCCCATCGCGTCTTTGGCAGCCCAGCGCTTGATCGAGGGAATGCAGTCTTCCGCAGTCACCGGCTTGCCGTCGTGCCACAGCAGGCCGTCGCGCAGCGTGAACGTGTAGGTCTTGCCGTCCGCCGAGACGTCGTACTTCTCGACCATCTGCGGCTTGACCGCGCCCTTCTCGTCCTGGGCGAGCAGCGTGTCGTAAATCATGTAGCCGTGGTTGCGGACGATATAGGCGGTCGTCCAGATCGGATCGAGAATCTTCAGATCCGAATGCATCACCGCGCGCAGGGTGGTCTGGGCAAAGCCGGGCGTCGCCGCGACCGCCAGGGCAGCGGTACATGCGGCCGCCAGAATGGCTTTTCTTATCACGTGCATTTTCTTCACCTCCATTGTCGTATCCAGATCCCCTCGGAAATCCGCGAGACCTCGATCGAATTGCCCATCGAACCCGATTGGATCGATATCCTGCTCCCTTGGCCGGCACAGACAGGCCTGACCAATGATTGGGCAAGATTGGCACAGGACCCCCACCCGGCCAAGTCCACCGGTGCCGGGGGCCGTCGACCGCACCTGCGGCAAAACATCAAGCCAGAACCGTGCCAGAAATCCGGCCGGGGCACGCCGGAACGAGAGACCTGCGCCAAGCGCATGCGTCAGCCGGCCCACCGCCGCTTCACTCTTTAGTCTTATCTGTCGTCGCGCGCGGTGTTTACACCGCTACGGCGCGGGCATCCTTAGCGGCGGGTTTTCGCTTTACAATTGCGGCGCCGTTCCGTCTCGTACCGGCGGTCGCCAACATCTGGCATCAAGAACCGGGAGCACCGCCACATGAATCCAGCCAACCTTCCCTTCGACTCCGAGACCATGCTGCAGGGACTGCGTAGCTGGGTGGAGTGCGAAAGCCCGACCTGGGATGCGGCGGCCGTCGAGCGGATGCTCGATCTGGCGGCGCGGGAAATGGCGATCATGGGTGCGACCATCGAACGCATCGCCGGCCGCCAGGGCTTTGCCGGCTGCGTGCGCGCGCGTTTTCCGCATCCCAAGCAGGGCGAGCCCGGCATCCTGATTGCCGGCCATCTCGACACCGTGCATCCCGTCGGCACCATCGAGAAGCTGCAATGGCGGCGCGAGGGCAACAAGTGCTTCGGCCCCGGCATCTTCGACATGAAGGGCGGCAATTACCTTACCCTCGAGGCCATTCGCCAGCTGGCGCGCGCCTCCTTCACCACGCCGCTGCCGATCACCGTGCTGTTCACGCCGGACGAGGAAGTCGGCACGCCCTCCACGCGCGACATCATCGAGGCGGAAGCTTCGCGCAACAAATATGTGCTGGTGCCCGAGCCTGGCCGCGAAAACAATGGTGTCGTAACCGGGCGCTACGCGATCGCACGCTTCAACCTCGAAGCCACCGGCCGGCCGAGCCATGCCGGCGCCACCCTTTCCTCCGGCCGCTCCGCGATCCGCGAGATGGCAAGGCAGATCATCGCGATCGACGGCATGACGACGCCGGACTGCACTTTCTCGGTCGGCATCGTGCATGGCGGGCAATGGGTCAACTGCGTTGCCACGACCTGCAGCGGCGAGGCGCTGAGCATGGCCAAGCGCCAGGCCGATCTCGACAAGGGCGTGGAGCAGATGCTGGCCCTTTCAGGCACCAGCAATGACGTCACCTTCAAGGTGACGCGCGGCGTGACGCGTCCGGTGTGGGAGCCCGATGCCGGCACCATGGCGCTCTATGAGAAGGCCAAAGGTATCGCCAAGAGCCTCGGCCAGGAATTGCCGCATGGCAGCGCCGGCGGCGGCTCGGACGGCAATTTCACGGGCGCGATGGGCGTCCCTACCCTCGATGGCCTTGGCGTGCGCGGCGCCGACGCGCACACGCTCAACGAACACATCATTGTCGACAGCCTCGCCGAACGCGGCCGCCTGATGGCGGGAATCCTGGCAACGCTGGAATAAGGTGAGTGCATGATTCCGTTCAAGATCATTCGCGCACGCGCCGAGAAGCGCAAGGGCGGACCGAAAGCGCTTGAAAAGCTTCTTCCTGCCAAGCCGAATATAAAGGCGCTCGCCAAGCTTTCCGACGACCGCATCCTTTCTGAAATGACCCAGCGGGTGTTTTCGGCGGGCTTTTCGTGGAGCGTGATCGAGCAGAAATGGCCGGGCTTCGAAAAAGCCTTTCTCGGCTTCAAGCCGGCCAAGCTCGCATTCCAGCCCGATGAATTCTGGCACGCGCTGCTGGAAGACAAGCGCATCGTCCGCAACGGCGCCAAGATCATGTCGGTGCGCGACAATGCGCAGTTCGTGCAGGCCATTGCCGGGGAATATGGCAGCTTTGGCAAATTCCTGAGCACTTGGCCCGCATCCGACGAGATCGGCCTGCTCGATCTCCTCAACAAGCGCGGCAGCCGGCTCGGCGGCAATACCGGGCAGATGTTCCTGCGCTTTGTCGGCTGGGACGGCTTTGTCACATCAAGGGACGTGGTGGCTTGCTTGCGCGACGCCGGCATCGACATCGCCGAAGAGGTGAAGTCGAAGGGCGACCTCGCCAAGGTACAAGCCGCTTTCAACACCTGGGCAGACGAGACAAAACTGCCCTACACCCACCTGTCGCGCATCTGCGCATTGTCGGTGGGCGAAAACATTCAGCCGTGACGGCGGTGTCATTCCGGGGCACGCGAAGCGTGAACCCGGAATCTCGAGATCCGGGTCTGGTCCTGCGGACCATCCCGGAATGACGTGGTCACTCACGCCCATGCGGCATGCAATTTGCGAATTGCTTGACCGCTTGCGCTGTTTGCGACGACGAGTCTAACGTCGCCGGCTACGACGACAGAACGAGACAACAATGACCCGGATCGCCGTCGGCGGCTTCCTGCACGAAACCAACACTTTTGCGCCGACCAAGGCGACCTATGACGCTTTTTTGCACGGCGGCGGCTGGCCGCGACTGCAGGTCGGGGCCGACGTGCTGAGCGTGCGGCGCATCAATTTGGGGCTCGCGGGGTTCATCGAGGTGGCCGAGGCCGAAGGCTGGGACCTGGTTCCGACGATCTTCGCCGGTGCAACGCCCAGTGCGCATGTCACCAAGGATGCCTTTGAGCGCATTGCAAGGGCGATGATCGACAGCCTGGCGTCGGCGGGTCCGCTCGATGCCGTCTATCTCGACCTGCATGGCGCGATGGTCACCGAACATCTCGACGACGGCGAAGGCGAAATCCTCGCCCGCGTCCGCAAGGTGATCGGCCATGACATCCCGCTGGTGGTGAGCCTCGACCTGCATGCCAATGTCACGCCTGAGATGGTCGCGCATGCCGACGCGCTGATCGCCTACCGCACCTATCCCCATGTCGACATGGCCGATACCGGGCGCGCCTGCGCAAGGCATATGGCGCTGCTGTTGAAGACCAAACAGCGGCTTGCAAAAGCCTTCCGGCAATCGCCGTTCCTGATTCCGATCAGTTGGCAATGCACCAACGATCAGCCTGCCAAGGGCATTTATCAGAGAGTTGCCGCGCTTCAGAACGATGCGGTTCCGACCCTCTCCTTTGCCTTCGGCTTTCCGGCCGCGGACTTCGTCCATTGCGGCCCGAGCATCATGGCCTATGGCCGCACGCAGGCCGATGCGGACGCCGCGGCTGATGCGATCGCCGCCCTCGTCGAAAGCCATGAGGACGATTTTGACGGCAAGATCTGGTCGCCTGACGAAGGCGTCCGCCACGCGATGGAGTTGGCGAAGACGGCGACCAGGCCGATCGTGATCGCCGACACCCAGGACAATCCCGGCGCCGGCGGCGATTCCGACACGATGGGCATGTTGCGCGCGCTGGTGCGCAACAAGGCGCAAGCCGCGGCCACCGGCGTGATTTACGACCCGGCAGCCGCCAAGGCCGCGCATGAGGCAGGCGAAGGGGCAACCGTGACGCTGGCGCTCGGCGGCAAGTCCGGCATTCCTGATGATGCTCCCTACCAGGAGACGTTCGTCGTGGAGAAACTCTCCGACGGAAACTTTCTCGCGCCCGGTCCATTCTACGGCGGCCGCATGATGAAGATGGGCCCCTCCGCATGCCTTCGCATCGGCGACGTCCGCGCCGTTGTCGCCTCCACCAAAACGCAGCTCGCCGACCAGGCGATGTATCGCTTTGTCGGAATCGAACCTACCGAACAGAAGATCCTCGTCAACAAAAGCTCGGTGCACTTCCGCGCCGACTTCGAGCCGATTGCCGAGAAGCTTTTGATCTGTGCCGCCCCCGGCGCGATGCCGGCCGACACGGCCACCCTGCCCTGGACGCGACTGAGACCCGGCATCCGTATCAAGCCGAGCGGCGCGCCCTTCATCCCCGCAACCAAGTCACGCTCAACCGGATAAGAGATAATGCCCACCATCGAACGCATCGAAGGCTTTGCCGACGAACTCACCGCCATCCGCCGGGACCTTCATGCCCATCCCGAGATCGGATTCGAGGAAGTGCGCACGTCGGGCATCGTCGCCGAGAAGCTGAAGGGTTGGGGCATCGAGGTGCACCGGGGCCTCGGCGGCACCGGCGTGGTCGGCGTGCTCAAGGGCAAGGGCAGCGGTTCAAAGCGCATTGGCCTGCGCGCCGATATGGACGCGCTGCCGATGGAAGAGAACACCAATTTGCGCTGGCGCTCGACCATTCCCGGCCGCTTCCACGGCTGCGGCCATGACGGCCACACCACCATGCTGCTGGGGACTGCGCGCTATCTTGCGGAGACCCGCAACTTCGACGGCACCGTGCACTTCATCTTCCAGCCGGCCGAGGAAGGCCTCGGCGGCGCCCGCGCCATGATCAAGGACGGGCTGTTCGAACAATTTCCCTGCGATGAGCTCTACGGGCTGCACAACGCGCCCGACCTCAATCATGGCGAGATCGCCATCCTCCCCGGCCCGGCGATGGCCGGCGCCGACTTCTTCGACATCGTCATCCAGGGCTATGGCGCGCATGGCGCGATGCCGGAGCGCTCCAAGGATCCCGTCGTCATCGGCATGACCGTCGGCCAGGCGCTGCAAAGCATCGTCAGCCGCAACGTCGATCCGCTGCAGGCCGCCGTGGTCTCGATCACGCAGTTTCACGCCGGGTCCGCCTACAATGTGATCCCGGGCGAAGCCAAGCTCAGCGGCACGGTGCGCTGCTTCTCCGACGACGTGCGCACGCAGGTGCGCGAGCGCATGCGCACGATCTGCGCCGGTATTGCCGCCGCCTTCCACGTCGAGATCTCCGTCGACATTCGCGACATCTTCAGCGTGCTGGTGAACCAGGAAGAGCAGTCCAGGGTCGTCGAGGAAGTCGCGCGCACCGTGGTCGATCCGGCCAAGGTCATCACGCGCTCGCAGCCCAAGATGGGCAGCGAGGATTTTGCCGACATGCTGCAGACGATTCCAGGCGCTTATTTCTGGGTCGGTCACGAAGGCTCCGTGCCGGTGCACAATCCCGGCTACGTGCTTGACGACAAGATCCTGCCGATCGGCGCCAGCATGTTCGCCCGTATCATCGAAACCCGTCTCCCGGCAGGTGCCCATGCATAAAATCGATCAAGAGGAAGCCGTCACTTCCCTGCACGACCTTTCCGCCACCGACCTGATCGCGGGCTACAAGGCCAAACAGTTCTCGCCGTCGGAAGTTCTGGAAGATGTGATCGCGCACATCGCGCGCTGGGAGCCGCACATCAAGGCGCTGTACCTGTACGACCCCGACGGCGCGCGCAGGGTGGCGAAGGCTTCCACCGATCGCTGGAACAATGGCGAGCCGACCGGTGTGCTCGACGGCGTGCCCGTCACCATCAAGGACAATGTCGCTTCCAAGGGTCAGCCGGTGCCGCTCGGCACCGCAAGCCTGCCGCTGGTGCCGGCCGAGCGCGATGCGCCGCCGGTGGCACGCTTACGCGAAGCCGGCGCGATGATCTTTGCGAAAACCACGATGCCGGATTACGGCATGCTGTCATCGGGCCTGTCGAGCTTCCATCCCCTCGCCCGCAATCCCTGGGATCTCTCCAAAAATCCCGGCGGCTCGTCCTCCGGCGCGGGTGCGGCAGCAGCGGCCGGCTATGGCCCGCTGCATCTCGGCACCGACATCGGCGGCTCGGTCCGCTTGCCCGCGTGCTGGTGCGGCCTCGTTGCGCTGAAGCCAAGCCTCGGCCGCGTGCCAATCGATCCGCCCTATGTCGGCCGCGTCGCCGGCCCGATGACGCGCACGGTCGATGACGCCGCGCTGATGATGAGCGTGTTGTCAAAACCCGATCGCCGCGACGGCATGAGCCTGCCCGCCCATGACATCCACTGGAAGGCGCTGGACAAGTCGCCGCGCAAGCTGCGCATCGGCCTGATGATGGAAGCCGCCGGCCAGCCGCTGGAGAAACCGGTCCGTGACGTCGTCATCAAGGCCGCCAAGGCATTCGAGGCTGCCGGCGCCGTCGTCACCGAGGTCGACGCGATCCTGACCCGCGAGATGCTCGACGGCATCGACAATTTCTTCCGCGTTCGCCTCTGGGGCGATCTGGCAAAACTGCCCGAGAAGGAGCGCGCCAAGACGCTGCCCTATATCCTGCAATGGGCCGAGCCCGGTGCAAAACTTTCCGGCGTCGAAGCCATCAACGGCTTCAACCAGACCTTTGCGATCCGCGCCGCTGCTGCAAAGCTGTTCTGCGAGCTCGATTACCTGATCTCGCCGGTGTCGCCGGTGGTGAATTTCCCGGCGGAGTTCGCCGCGCCGCTCAACGATCCCAAGAAGCCGTTCGAGCATATCGGCTACACCCTGCCGTGGAACATGTCGGAGAACCCGGCGGTGTCCATCAATGGCGGTTACGACAAGAACGGTTTCCCGATCGGCGTGCAGATCGTCGGCCGCCGCTTCGACGACATCGGCGTGCTCGGCATGGCCAAGGCCTTTGAAGGCCTGCGCGGGCCGCAGAAACCGTGGCCATCGCCGCCGAAGAAGTAGCGTCTAGGCACAAGTCGTCAGCACGGCTTTGACATTTGTGGGATGGGTAGAGCGCAGCGAAACCCATCGACCGCATGCGCCGAAGTTCTTCGTCATTCCGGGACGCGCCTCTTGGCGCGGGCCTGGAATCCATACTCACGGCGCGCTTGGCCCCTGGGCCATTCGCGCAAATCAAGGAAGGAAGCAAGCGCGCCCGCCTTATTTCGCGAATGCGGCAAGCCGAAAGCGCGGTGTGGTTATGGATTCCGGGCTCTCGCTTCGCGAGCCCCGGAATGACGATTAAAGAAACAACAACTGAATAGCCGGAGAGGAAATCCCATGGCGTATGAAACGATCAAATATGAGGTATCCGAACAGATCCTCACCATCACCCTGAACCGGCCGGACAAGCTCAACGCCTTCACAGGCCAGATGCAGCATGAGCTGATCGACGCCTTCGATGCCGCCGACAAGGACGACGATGTCCGCGCCATCATCGTGACCGGCGCAGGCCGCGGCTTCTGCGCCGGCGCCGACCTCTCCTCCGGCGCCAACACGTTCGACCGCGATGCGCGGCGCGGGCCGGTGAAGCGGCTCGCATCAGGCGCGGTCGACTACAGCGACCCGCAGGTGCGCGACGGCGGCGGCCAGGTGACGCTGCGGATATTCAAGTCGCTCAAGCCCGTGATCGCCGCCGTCAACGGCCCTGCCGTCGGAATCGGTGTCACCATGCAGCTTGCGATGGATATCCGCATTGCCAGCGAGGCCGCGCGGTTCGGCTTCGTGTTCTCCCAGCGCGGCATCGTGCCGGAGGCCGCATCGAGCTGGTTCCTGCCGCGCATCGTCGGCATCTCACAGGCGCTCGAGTGGTGCTATACCGGCCGCGTGTTCGATGCGCAGGAAGCGCTCGGCGGCCGCCTTGTCAGCAAGGTGGTGCCATCAGATCAGTTGCTGGCGACCGCGCGCGCGCTCGCCAAGGAGATCGCCGCCAAGACCGCTCCGGTGTCGGTGGCGCTGATCCGCCAGATGATGTGGCGCATGTTGGGTGCCGACGATCCGATGGAAGCCCACAAGGTCGACAGCCGCGGCATCTATGCCCGCGGCCGTTCCGACGACGTCAAGGAAGGCGTGGTGTCGTTCCTCGAGAAGCGTCCGGCACAGTTCAAGAACAAGGTGTCGAGCGACATGCCCGACTATTTCCCGTGGTGGGACGAGCGGGAGTATAAGTGACTGCGTAGCAGTTATCCCGGGGCGATGCGAAGCATCGAACCCCAATGCGCAATTGCGCATTGTGGGATCTCGAGGTTCCGGGTCTGGTGCTACGGACCATCCCGGAACGACGGCGTTAGCTTTCACATCACCAGCGCCACGCGGCCGATCGCCTTGCGCTCGATCAATAGCCGCATCGCCTTGGCATAGTCCTCCAGCGGCAGCCGGTGCGACACGTTGGGCCGCAGCTTGCCCGCTTCCGCCCAGGCCAGCAGTTCCTTCAGCCGCTTCTCGCCGAGCGCGGGGTTCTTGCGCACCGCCTCGCCGGCACGGACGCCGACCACGCTGGCGCCCTTGATCAGCAACAGATTGGTCTTGGCAAGGCCGATGCCGCCGGTGAACCCGATGACCAGCAGCCGCGCGCCCCAGTTGATGCAGCGCATCGAATTCTCGAACACCTCGCCGCCAACAGGGTCGAACACCACGTCCGCACCAACTCCGTCGGTGATGCGCTTGACGGCATCGCGGAACGGCTCGCGGTCATGGCGTATGAGGTGATCGGCGCCGCGCGATTTGGCAATCTCGAGCTTCTCGTCGCTGGAAGCGGTGGCAATTACCGTTGCTCCCAGCATCTTGCCCATCTCGACCGCGGCAAGCCCGACCCCGCCGCCGGCGCCATGCACCAGCAGCACCTCGCCGGGTTGGACTCTTCCGCGATCGATCAGCGCGTGATAGGCGGTGCCGTGGCCGGCGAGAAACGTCGCCGCCTCCGCATAGTCGAAGGTCGAGGGCATCGGCGTGAGCTGCGCCGGCGACACCACCGCTTCGCTGCAGTAGGCGCCGTGACGCATCTTGACGATGACCCTGTCGCCGACGGCAACGCCCTTTGCCGCGCCGTCCACCTCGACGACGTCGCCCGCCGCTTCCACGCCGGGCGTGAACGGCAGCGGCGGCTTGAGCTGGTACTCGCCCGCGGCCATCAACACGTCAGGAAAATTGATGCCGGCGGCACGGATCGCGACGCGCACTTCGCCCGGCTTCAAAGGCGCGGACGGGATTTCTTCCAGCCGCAGGCTCTCGGGCGGACCGAGCTCGCGGCAGACAACGATCTTCGGCATCAGGCGGCCTTCGCTTTCAGGCGCAGGATCGCCTCGCGGATCAGGGGCAGACGGTCATTGCCAAAATACATGTCGGTCTTGTCGACGAAGATGGTCGGCGAGCCGAACCCGCCACGCGCCACCACTTCATCGGTGTTCACCTTGAGCTGGTCCTTGATTGCCTGGTCGCCGATCCCGGCAAAGAATCTTTGGGGATCGATGCCGACGCTCTTGCAGATGTCGGTCAGGACAGCGTCCTGCGAGATGTCCTTGTCGCCGCCCCAATAGGCCTCGAACACCGCGCGCGCAAACGGCACCATGTCCTTATTGCCCAGCCAGATGCAGCCGCGCATTGCTTTCACGCTGTTCACCGGGAACACCGTCGGCGGCATCTTGATCGCAAGGCCCGCCGAGCGCGCCCAGTCGGCGAGATCCTTTTTCATGTAGCGCGCTTTCAGCGGCACCGGAGTTTCCCGCTGCGCATAGACGCTGGGGTTGACGGTGTTGAAGATGCCGCCGACCAGGATCGGCCGCCAGGTGATGTCGACGGAAAGCTCCTTCGCCATCGGCTGGATGTTGTGCCAGGCGAGATAAGTCCAGGGGCTCGAGCAGTCAAAGAAAAATTCGATCATGGGTGTTTCCCTTGTGCGGGCCCTCGTTGTCTGCGGCGCGCTTCTATCCGATTATAGTATCAAATGCCGGACATTGAAATTGAAGCGCGCGCAGCCCTGCCGCTCGGAAACGCTGGCGGATCGCGAAGTTGTCAGCTCGGCAGTTTGAGGGACGTCGTCAGAAACTTGCCGACGCTCACTTCAATCTCGCCGCTTCGCACACTGT
The DNA here is from genome assembly GCA_021732175.1 of Bradyrhizobium sp. GTDB lineage: Bacteria > Pseudomonadota > Alphaproteobacteria > Rhizobiales > Xanthobacteraceae > Bradyrhizobium. The sequence continues at coordinate 20,427 of JAKFVP010000556.1, read as the reverse complement.
TCGAGCCGCGGTACCAGCCTGCGCTCGTCAGAACCGGCAGGACGCTCGGCCCGGGGTTGTATGCGTGATACCAAACCGCCACCAAGTCGTCGCGGGACGAATTGACATATCTGAGTTCGAACGGGCCGCCGTTCGCCGCGTAAATCTGTCGGTTCTTGGCAAAGCTGCTGGAGCGGCCGACCTTCAGCAGCAGATATTCGTCGGGCAGAGTCACGTCGACCGGAGGCCTTGCAGCATCGCTTCGCGTTCCGTTGCGTCCGAACTGCAAGAGCTTCGGTCCGTACGCCCCCTTCGCGATCACGCGATCGATCGAAGGCACCTTCCAGGCGCCGCGCAGGCCGTCCGTACGTTCGGACTCGAACACCATCGTCGTTGGGATGCGGGGCGCCGCCTTGGTCTGCACCGCTGCGATTTCCGCAGCTTCACGTTGGAAGTCATTGCGCGCGGTCCGGTGCGAATAACCCCAGTGCAGGAACGGCAGCAAAGCGAGCAGCAACACGGCAACGGAGATCGGCGTCCGCCGGAACACGGTCAGCCACAGGCCGAGCAGCAGGAAGAAATAGATCGCGAGCGTAGGAAGCACCAGCGAGGTCAGGTTCATGACCAGCACCAGCGGGATCATCATCGAAACGTCATCGCCGAAGCTGAATATGCAGGCGATGAGTGTGGGGACCAGCGCGGCGGCAAGCAGCCACATGATCGGCGGCGCCGGAAGCCTGACCGTCTCACGCGGCGGATTTGGCTGCCTTGCCGCTTCAAACGGCGGTGAGCGATGCTGCCAGGCGATCCATGCGAGGGCCGCTGCAAAAACGATCATCGCAAGGGGAGCGATCTGTCCCGGGTAGCGCATCATCCGGCCAAGCTGCAGCGCCCACGGCTGCACGCCGGCAAACGAGATGGCGAACCCCAGCATCGCACTAACCGCGATGAATGATCCGAGGCCGAAGGCGATCAGGCCTACCGCCCCAAACGGATTGGCATCCCGCGGCGGACGCGACGGCAGCACGCACAAGATCATGATGCAGTACAGCGCAAGCACCGAAGCCCAGGGAAAGGTCAGGTACAGCACGCCCGCCGAGAAGCCCACCGACCAGGGCGCTCCCGCGTAGATCAGGAACGCATAGTTGGAGGTAAATAGAAGCGGAATGAAAAGGCCGACCAAGCCCGGCATGCCGGCATCGCGCGCGCGGCGCACGGATATCCCGACGAACGAGAACACGAACAGGATGAATGCGAGGGGTTTGAACGCCGTGCCCACGACAAGCCCGAGCGCGCCGCAGGCCCCGCCGGCCCCTCTGCAGCCGGAGGCCGCCACAATCGCCATCAGCAGGAACGGAAAGCCGACAACGCTGGCAATGAACAGCCCAAGCCGGAGCGCCGACGCCCGAAGGAATGCGCCGCGATCGATTGCACCGTCGAACCTTAACATCTTCGGAGCCCTCATTTTCGGGGGGCACCTTAGGGATGATCAATTAAGCCGCTGCAAAAGCGGGCATCCAAGTTTCGGCATCGGGTTAACCGATCCGCAACTTTCCGTTGCATCGCACGGGTTCCTCGCAACGACCGTCGCCTACGATTTCCCCAGCACTTCCTTCGCCATCTGTCCGAACATCACTTTGCGCGTCTCTTCATTGAACGGCTCTTTCACGAATTTCCCGATCGCCAGCCCCGCCTGCACCTGCGGCCGGGCGCGCACCATGGCGTACCAGCGTTTCACGTTCGGATAGTCGTCGAGCGTAAAACCCTGCGCCTTGTGGGTCATGGTCCAGGGGAAGCAGGCGATGTCGGCGATCGAATAGTCATCGCCCGCGACGAACGCGTCGGTCTTGCCGAGTTGGCGGTCGAGCACGCCATAGAGCCGCGCCGCCTCGTCGCGATAGCGGCCGATGGCGTAGGGAAGCTTCTCCGCCGCATAGAGCGCGAAGTGGCCGTGCTGACCCAGCATGGGCCCCAGCCCACTCATCTGCCACATCACCCACTGGATGACGTTGGAGCGCGCCCGCATCTCCGTGGGGAGGAAACGCCCGGTCTTGTCGGCGAGATAGATCAGGATCGCGCCGGTCTCGAACACCGAGAACGGCCCGCCGCCATCGGCAGGCGCATGGTCGACGATGGCGGGAATGCGGTTGTTGGGGCTGATCGCCAGAAACTCAGGGCGAAACTGCTCGCCGGCCCGGATATTGACCGGGATGACCCGATAGGGAAGCCCGAGTTCCTCCAGCATGATCGAGATTTTCCAGCCGTTCGGCGTGGGCGCGTAATGCAGGTCGATCATGGCTCCCGAACGTGCCTCCCCCGGCGTCCCACGCTGGGACTTTCGTTGTTCTGTACCTCGACCATAAGACATGGCATGGAGGCGCTCAATCATAACCAAGCGCGCTCTCCGGGAGGCTCCCATGCTGTTTCCAACCACGATCGCCGGCTCCCTTCCGAAGCCGGAATGGCTGGCCGAGCCGAACATGCTGTGGGCGCCGTGGAAGGCCAAGGGCGAGGAGCTGTCGCGGGCCAAGCGCGACGCCACGCTGCTGGCGGTGAAGATCCAGGAGGACGCCGGCATCGACATCCTGACCGAGGGCGAGCAGGCGCGGCAGCATTTCGTGCACGGTTTTCTCGAGAAAGTCGACGGCATCGACTTCGCCCACAAGGTCGAGATGGGAATCCGCAAAGACCGCTACAAGGCGATGGTGCCGCAGGTGGTGGCGCCGCTGAAGCTGAAGGGCCGCGTTCACGCGGATGAAGCACGCGCGGCGCGGGCGCATACCGGGCGGCAACTGAAGTTCACCCTGCCCGGCCCGATGACCATTATCGATACCCTCGCCGACAGCCATTATGGCGACCGCGTTAAGATGGCGTTCGCCTTCGCCGAACTCCTCAACGAGGAAGCCAAGGCGCTCGAAGCCGACGGCATCAACATGATCCAGTTCGACGAGCCCGCCTTCAATGTATTCATGGATGAAGTGCCGGTGTGGGGCATCCAGGCGCTGGAGCGTGCGGCGCAGGGCCTGAAATGCGCCACCGCCGTGCACATCTGCTACGGCTACGGCATCAAGGCCAATGTCGACTGGAAGGACACGCTGGGCAGCGAGTGGCGGCAGTATGAGGAGATTTTCCCGGCCATCGCAAAAAGCTCGATCCAGCAGGTCGCGATCGAGTGCCGCAATTCCAAGGTGCCGCTCGATATCCTCGCCCTGCTCAAGGGTAAGAAAATTCAGGCCGGCGTCATCGACGTCGCCAGCGACACCGTCGAGACCGCGGAAGATGTCTGCAAGGTGATCGACGCCGTTTCGAAATTCGTGGCCAAGAGCGACATCATCGCCACGACCAATTGCGGCATGGCGCCGATGCGCCGCGACATCGCCGAGGCCAAGCTGATGGCGTTAGGGGCCGGCGCAAAACTGGCGCGGCAGCGGTTCGGCTGATGCGATCGCTGCGAGCTGCCCTGCTACTCCTGACCATGTGTGTGTCGGCGTCTCCGGCGCTGGCCGATCCGCGCGATGTATTGCGCGATTGCGAGGCCCTGCTTGCGCGCGCTGCGGAGGCAAAGGCAGGCGCCGATAAACCCGGCGATGCCGATGTCGCCCGCTGCCGCCAAGTCGTCCGCGACTGGACGCTGCGGGAGTCGCGCATGCTGGTGGATGAAGAGGGCAAGCCGATGCGCTAGCGCGCGCTGGGATGCAGCACCGGTTTGAAGCCGGACACCAGCGCGCGCACGGTCGACGGTGGCGTGATAAGCAGCACCTCACCGGTCGGCGCTTCCGCCTTGCGATAGCCGTCAATGCTCCAACGCAGCGGCTTGCCTCTGACAATCAGGAAGCTCTCCTCCCTCGCCTGCACCATCGCGCCATCCGGCAGCTTGTCGAGCCGCATCGGCAGCGCATGCAGCTTCTTGCCGCTGGCAAAACGCTCGCGATGCAGGACGGCGTCGATATCAGGCGCCAGCACATTGGCAACGCGGTTACCCTCTTCCCAGGCCGCGCGAAAAAGATTGGCGTCGTCGCGGCGGCAATAGAAGCAGGGACGATGCCCGGCCGCGAGCGCGGTCGCTTCATCGAGGAAGAACAGCTCGGTCCAGCTTCGCCCACCCATCACCTTGCGCCTGCGGCCGCGGAATTCGCAGACGCAGATCAGCCAGGCCGGGTTCGACCAGCGCTTTTTCAACAGCGTCTTCGTCGCCGGATCATGGATGATGCCGCGATTGCCGGTGAACAGGCCGCGGTCGGGAACGGCGATGATCTCGCCCAGCGGCGTGACGCGGTTTTGCAGGGGCATGTACTTACTTCCCCCTCGCCCCGCTCTTGCGGGGAGAGGGTTGGGGTGAGGGGCTGCTTCCGCAATCACGGTGAGAGATAGACTCGCGGAGAGCCCCCTCACCCGGATTGCATCTGCGATGCAACCCGGCCTCTCCCCGCAAGCGGGGCGAGGCGAAGAAACTACGCCGCCCCGTCGCGGATCGGCGGCTGGAACGACAGCGCAGTGTCCCAAGGGAAGAAAATCCAGGTGTCCTGCGACACTTCCGTGATGAACGTGTCGACCAGCGGCCGCCCTTTCGGCTTGGCATATACAGTAGCGAAATGCGCATCCGGCAACATCTCGCGCACCATCTTGCCGGTCTTGCCGGTGTCGACGAGGTCGTCGACGATCAGCAATCCCTTGCCGGTGCCGCCGCCGAGTTTCGCGGTATCGGCCGAAACACCCTTCAGCACGGTCAGATCGCCCTGCTTGTTGTGGTCGTAGCTGGCGATGCAGACGGTATCGATGATGCGCACACCGAGCTCGCGCGCGACGATCGCCGCCGGCACAAGGCCGCCGCGGGTGATGGCGATCACGGCGTGGAACGGCCCGACCTCGTTGAGCCGCCAAGTCAGCGCCCGGCAATCCCGGTGAAACTGGTCCCAGGAGACCGGAAAGGCCTTGCCCGCGCGTTCCTGGGCACTGAGTTCAGAGCTTCGTTCGACCATATCGCTTTAATCCAGATTCAAGCCGACTTACGCGCCGCATGCAGCGCCGCCAGCATTTCCTTCACCGCGGTCATCGCGGCGTTGAGTTTTTCGGGATCGCGCGAGCGAACCACAAGATTGGTGTTGGGCCGCTGGTCCTCGTCCATGAAAGGATAGCTGCCGATGATGGTGTCGGGATGAGCGTTGGCGATTTCCCGTAAGGGACCGCCGATGTCGCCTTCGCGCGAATTCGCCCGCACCGTATCCGACAGCATCCGCACGCCGGATTTCAGCCGGGGCGCCACGATGTCCATCATGGCCTGCATGATCGAGGGGATGCCGGCCATCACGATGACATTGTCGAGTTTGAAGCCAGGCGCCAGGATGGTGGCGCTCTGGATCAGCTCGGCGCCATCAGGGACGCGCGCCATTCGCAACCGTGCCTCGTTCAAATCCTGTTCGCTCCAGCGCTCACGAAACCGCGCCACCACCTCCGGATGGTGGTCGATGCCGACGCCGAAAGCCTTGGCGACGCTGTCAGCGGTAATGTCGTCATGGGTCGGGCCGATGCCGCCGGTGGTGAACACGTAGGTGTAGCGCTTTCGCAGTGCATCAACGGCCGCGATGATGTCGGCCTCGTCGTCGGCGACGACGCGGACTTCCTTCAGGTCGATGCCGATATTTGTCAGATACTCGGCGATGAAGCCGATGTTCTTGTCCTTGGTCCGGCCGGACAGGATCTCGTCGCCGATCACCAGAATGCCCGCCGTGACGATCTCGCTCATGTCTCTTCCTCACCCTGCCCCGTTGTCCCGGGGTTCATCCGACATTGCCGGGGCAACGCCTTGAAGTCACGGGGTTTTGCTGCCGAAATAAGCAACCCGAAGCCGCTTTTTCAAGCAACCCCATTGCCACCCATAGCAAATGCCGCAAGCCAATGCATATCGCGCTGGCCCGGCCCTTGCTACCATCCCTTGAAGTCATGCAGTCTGGTGGATAACTCGAAGCGCGTAAGGGGTTTATGGCAGTTGCGTTCGACGAAATGAATGGCCCCGCCGGGGACGTCCGGCCGGCCTATCAGGAACTGTCCCGCTGGCTGAAGGAAACGCCGGCGGAGGCGCTGGAATATCGGCGCCAGGAGGCGGAGCTGCTGTTCCGCCGCATCGGCATCACCTTCGCCGTCTATGGCGAGTCCGAAGCCCAGGAGCGGCTGATCCCCTTCGACGTGATCCCCCGGATCATGTCCGCCAAGGAATGGACCATCCTCGAAAAGGGCCTGAAGCAGCGGGTGCGCGCGCTGAACATGTTCCTGCGCGACATCTATCACGGCCGCGAGGTGCTGCGCGCCAACGTCGTCCCCGAGGATCTGATCTTCCAGAATCCGGTGTTCCGGCCGGAAATGAACGGCCAGGCCGTGCCGCACGACGTTTATGTCCACATCGCCGGCATCGATATCGTGCGCGTGGACGCGGAAAACTTCATCGTGCTGGAGGACAATGCGCGCACGCCGTCCGGCGTGTCGTACATGTTGGAAAACCGCGAAATCATGATGCGGCTGTTTCCGGACCTGTTCGCCCGCCACCGCATCGCCCCGGTCGAACGCTATCCGGACGAACTGCTTTCCTGTCTTCGCTCGGTGGCACCGAACAGCGCCTCGTCGGAACCGACGGTCGCGCTACTGACGCCCGGCGTCTACAACTCCGCCTATTACGAGCACTCGTTCCTCGCCGACAAGCTCGGCATCGAGCTCGTCGAGGGCCGCGACCTCATCGTCAAGAACGACGAGGTCTTCATGCGTACCACCGAGGGGCTGAAGCGCGTCGACGTGATCTACCGCCGTCTCGACGACGATTTCCTCGATCCTCTCACCTTCCGTCCCGATTCCGTGCTCGGCGTGCCCGGGCTGATGTCGGCCTATGCGGCCGGCAACATCACGCTCGCCAATGCGGTCGGCACCGGCATTGCCGACGACAAGGCGATCTACTCCTACATGCCCGAGATCGTGAAATTCTATCTCGGCGAGGAGCCGATCCTGAAGAACGTGCAGACCTGGCGCTGCCGCGAGCCGAAGGAGCTCTCCTATGTGCTCGACAATCTCGGCGACCTCGTCGTCAAGGAAGTCCACGGCTCCGGCGGCTATGGCATGCTGATCGGACCGGCCTCGACCAAGGCCACGATCGAGGCGTTCCGCGACAAGCTCAAGCGCGAGCCGGAAGGCTTCATCGCCCAGCCGACCCTGGCGCTGTCGACCTGCCCGACCTGCACCGCAGCCGGCCTTGCGCCACGCCACGTCGACCTCAGGCCGTTCGTGCTGACCGGCAAGGACCGCACCACCATCGTGCCGGGCGGTCTGACGCGGGTGGCCCTGAAGGAAGGCTCCCTGGTGGTCAATTCCAGCCAGGGCGGCGGCACCAAGGACACCTGGATTCTGGATGAGTGATTTGAAGCGCGCGTCGAAAGATCATTCCCTCCCCCTGCAAGGGGGAGGATCACGGTGGGGGTCGGCCGCTTGCGCCAAGCGGAAAGAAGACCCCCACCCGATGCTGCGCATCGACCTCCCCCTTTCAGGGGGAGGTAAGTACGTCGCGCCTTGTGGGACCTAGCCGATGCTGTCACGTACCGCCGAAAACCTGTACTGGCTGGCCCGCTATGTCGAGCGCGCCGAATATATCGCCCGCACCATCGACGCGACGCTGAGGGTCACCGCGCTGCCCGCCGCCTATATCGGCAAGACCAACGAGTGGGAATCCGCCCTGCTCACCGCGGGCGTCAGCGCGAGTTTCCACGAGACCTACGAGGAGGCCAACGAGGCGAACGTGGTCGAATATCTCTCGTTCTCGCCGGCCAATCCCTCGTCGATCAAGAACTGCATCGAGAATGCGCGCCTCAACTCACGTTCGGTCCGCACCGCGCTGACCTCGGAGATGTGGGACACCATCAACGGTTCATGGATCGAACTGCAGGAGCTCTGGAGCAAGGGCACGGCCTCACGCGAGGAACTGGCAAAATTCCTGCGCTTCGTGCAGGAGACTTCACTGCGCTTCGACGGCTCGGCCTACCGCACCATGTTGCGCAACGACGCCTTCTGGTTCTCGCGCCTCGGCCTGCACCTGGAACGCGCCGACAACACCGCGCGCATTCTCGACGTGAAATACCATGTGCTGCTGCCGGAAGAGGAGCATGTCGGCGGCCCGCTTGACTACTACCAGTGGACCTCGATCCTGCGTTCGGTCTCGGCGCTGACGGCCTATCACTGGGTCTATCGCGAGACGCTGAAACCCTGGCTGATCGCGGACCTGCTGATCCTCAACGACACGCTGCCGCGCTCGCTGGCGAGTTGCTACGGCAACCTCGTACGCAATCTCGACCAGATCGGCGTCGCCTATGGCCGCCAGGGCGCCGCCCAGCGCCACGCCCGCGGCATCCGCAACCGCCTCGAGCACAGCAACATGGACGACATCTTCCAGCACGGCGTCCACGAATTCATCCAGGAATTCATTTCCGACAATTCGCGGCTTGGCGAGATCATCACCAAGCAGTATCTGATCTGACGACGCGGCCCCTCCTCCCTCCCCCTGCAAGGGGGAGGGTCGGGGTGGGGGTCAACCGCTTGTGCTGAACGGAAAGAAGACCCCCACCCGGCGCTGCGCGCGCCGACCTCCCCCTTTCAGGGGGAGGTTAGTAAGAAGGTTCGCCTCGATGCGTCTGCGAATTGCCCATACGACCAGCTATCGCTACGAGCCGGCGGTCACCGGCGTGATCCAGATCCTGCGGATGACGCCGGGCAGCCATGACGGCCAGTATGTCGCGGAATGGCAGATCGACGTATCCACCGACTCCCGCCTCGACGTGCACGAGGACGCGTTCGGCAATGTCACCCATGTGCTCACGCACGGCCCTGTCGAGGATCTCACCATCCATGTCGAGGGCCTGCTGGAAACCCACGACACCGGCGGCGTGCTGCGTGGCACCGACGAGCGCTTTCCACCGAGCATGTTCCTGCGCCAGACCGAGCTTACATCGGTCAATCCGGCGATGGCGCAATTCGCCCGCGAATTGCGCGCCGAATCCGGCGACGACGTGCTGGGCTTCCTGCACGCGCTGATGGTGCAGATCTACGAGCACATGACCTTCGACGAGGATCCGACCAACAGCGGCACCTCCGCCTCCGAAGCCTTTGGGCTCAGGCGCGGCGTCTGCCAGGACTACGCCCATATCTTCATCGCCTGCGCGCGCTCCGGCGGCGTGCCGGCGCGCTTCGTGTCGGGACATTTCCTCCGCTCCGACGGCGTCACCAGCCAGCAGGCCGGCCACGCCTGGGCGGAAGCCTTCGTGCCTGATTTGGGCTGGGTCGGCTTCGACGCCGCCAACGGCATCTGCACCACGGATGCGCATGCGCGCGTCGCCGTCGGTCTCGACTATCTCGGCGCCGCCCCGATCCGCGGCACCCGCTATGGCGGCGGCACCGAGACGCTGACAGTGACAGTGAAGGTCGATCAGGCCGGCCGCCCCGGCCAGTGGCAGAGCCAACGGCAGGATTGAGGCAAGCCCCGTTCCAACCCCGTCATTGCGAGCGAAGCGAAGCAATCCAGCTCTCTTCGCCGTGACAAGAGAGCTGGATTGCTTCGTCGCTATCGCTCCTCGCAATGACGGCATCTATTTATCAAGCCACACATCCTCGAAGCGAAGATTGTTGTACTGGCTGTTATCGTGCGGCTTAAAGTTCTTCACGTAAGGCTGCCAGCAATTGCCGGCGGCGCTGTGCAGCACCACCGGGCGCGCGGCGTCCTCGACCAGCATACGCTCGATATCCCACACAATCTTCCTGCGCTTCTCCTTGTCGAGTTCGCGCGATTGCGCCGCCAGCAGCTTGTCGACATCGGCATTGCAATATTGCGTGTAGTTGCGCTCGGAATTGCAGGAGTAGTTCTCCACCATGTTGCCGTCAGGGTCATCGACGCTGACGCCGGTGACGTTGAGCCCGATCGTGTATTCTTTCCTCGAGAGCTTTGAGTACCAGCGCGGCGTATCGAGAATATCGAGTTCGCCCACGATATAGATCTTCTTGAGTTGATCCGAGACGATCACGGCGGCGTCGCGGTAGGCCGGCAGGTTGCGGGTCTGGATTTTGATCTGCAACGGCTTGGCGTCGCTGTAGCCGAGCTTCTGCATGATCGCCTGGGCCTCGGCGAGATTCTTCGCCGCATCCGGACCGTAACCGGTCAGCGAATTGACCATGTCCGGCGGCATGCCCCACTCCCCCTCCGGCTGCGGCAGCATGGCGCCGCCCATCCGTGCATGACCTTCCATCAAGATGGAATTGAACGGCTTGCGATCGAGGGCCAGCGACATCGCCTTCCTGATCTCCGGGCTGTCGAACGGCGGATTGACACGGTTGACCATCAGATTGACCAGCGTGCCCGTGGTGATCATCTCGCATACCGCCTTCGGCGCGCGTTCCTTGATATCCTTCAAGAGCGGCACACTGACATCGGACGGAAAGGTGATGTCGAAATCGCCGGTCGAGAACGCCAGCATCCGCGTGGCGCGGCTGTCGATGGTGCGCACCGCGATCTCGTCGAGATAGGGCCGGTCTTTCTTGAAGTAGTCGGGATTGCGCACCAGCCGGATGGTGTCGCCGCGCTTGAACTCGACGAACTTGAACGGGCCGGTCCCGACCGGTTTGGTGCGCATGACCTGTTGCGGCACGTGGCAGGGATAGACCGCGGAGAACGCGCTCGCCAGCAGCACCGGCAGGCTTGGCTGCGGCTCGCTCAGCTCGAACGTCGCCTCATAGTCGCCGTTGACGCTGACGTCCTGCAGCTTCGTGTACCAGACTTTTCTCGGGTTGCGCTTGAAGTCCTGCGTCTCGGCCTTGCCGATCAGCATCCGCCAGGTGCATTGCACATCCTTGGCCGTGAAGGGCTGGCCGTCGTGCCACTTCACGCCCTGCCGCAGCTTGAAGGTTAGCTTCGTGTTGGTGGAGTCCCACGACCAGCTTTCGGCAAGATCGGGGATGACGGTATCGATGCTCTCGTGCGGCTTGGCGGGATCGAACACCACGAGATTGTTGAACACGGCCGCAAACGGCATCACCGAGGCGATAGTTGATTCTTCGAGCAGCGAGGTCGAAGGCGGATTGTCGTTGTGATAGAGGCGGAGCGTGCCGCCCTTCTTCTGTGCCGCCGCAGGAGCAGCCGCGAATGCGGCGATCAGAGCCATTGCAATGCACGAGAAAAGCCCGCTGGCGCGCATTTCGCCTCCCGAAATTCTTGTTGTTATGCAAGATCGAGCGTCCGCCAGATGCAGCGCTTAATCAATCCTCGCAATCGCGATACAGGGATGCCTCGCAGACCACGGTCATCTGCTTGGCCTGCGCCATTTCCGCCGAGGACATTTCCTTCGTGACTTGCTGCAAATTGGTCTTCGCCTGTGTATCGCCTTTCTTCGCAGCCACGCTGAACCACATGAAGGCCTTGGCGGAACTGCGCGCGACGCCCTCGCCCTTGTGGTACATCACGCCGATCAGGTTCTGCGCCTTGGTATTGCCCGCCTGCGCCATCGGCCGGAGCAGTTTTATCGCCGGCACATAGTCACCCTTGTTGTAGGCGACCATGCCGTCTTCCCAAGGCCCCGCGACCGCTGCGGCGCCGCTTGCAAGAATGATCGCAACCACGCCCGCCAAGCCCAAAGCCTTCCGCATCTGCCCTCCCCCAAATCCTTCGCCCGCCGAGGCGATTTCTAGCCGGTCGGTGCGAGGCACGCCATGGGCAAACGGGGGTTGGAGGGCTGCCGGAAATTCGTTATCAGTGGCGTCAAACGGGTCGGGACGGCGCGTCCAAAAGGCTCTTGGGGACTGGGAATGACTTATTGTTGTGGAATTCTGGTGCGCGACGGCCTCGTGATGATCGCCGACACCCGCACCAATGCCGGTCTCGATAACGTCTCCACCTTCCGCAAGCTGCATGTCTTTGCCCAGCCGGGCGAGCGCATCATGGCGGTCGCCAGCGCCGGCAATCTCGCGATCAGCCAGTCCGTGATCTCCACCCTCACCGAGGGCATCGAGGATCCCACCACCGGCGAGGTCGAGACGCTGATGAACGCGCCGACCATGTTCCAGGCGGCGCAGCGCATCGGCCGCGCCATCCGCCTGATCCATGCCACCGAAGGTCCGGCGCTGCGGTCGGAGGACGTCTCGTTCGACGTCTCCTTCCTGTTCGGCGGCCAGATCAAGGGCTCGCGGATGCGCCTGTTCATGGTCTACACCGCCGGCAATTTCATCGAATGCACCACCGACACGCCGTATTTGCAGATCGGCGAGCACAAATACGGCAAGCCCGTGCTCGACCGCGCCATGCATTACGACGTCGAGCTCTATGAGGCGCTGAAGACCGGGCTGATCTCGATGGATTCCACCATGCGATCCAACCTCGGCGTCGGTCTTCCCATCGACGTGCTGGTGGTGCGCACCGACGCCTGCGAGGCAGACCTCAACCACCGCATCGAGGCCGGCGAGCCCTATTTTCACGATCTCCGTTCGCGCTGGTCGGCGGCCCTGCGCGCGGCGCACCAGAACATCCCGCGACCGCCCTACAAGACCGAAGCAGAAGCAAAAAAGTAAAGGATTGAGGAAATGGCCGAGGCAACACAGAAGATCGCCGTCGTCACCGGTGCGGGCACCGGCGTCGGCCGCGCCGCGTCGCTGGCACTGATGAACGCGGGCTACACCGTCGTGCTCGCCGGACGGCGCATGGAAATGCTGGAGGAGACCAAGAAGCTCGGCGACAACATCGGCAAGAGCCTGTGCGTCTCCGCCGACATGACGAGCCCGGCCTCGATCGCCGCGCTGTTCGACACAGTGAAGAAGAATTACGGCCGGCTCGACGTGCTCTTCAACAATGCCGGCATGGGCGCGCCGCCGGTGAATTTCGAGGATCTGCCGCTCGAACAGTGGCAGGCGGTTGTCAATACCAACCTCACCGGCCCCTTCCTGTGCACGCAGCACGCCTTCCGCATCATGAAGGACCAGAAACCGATGGGCGGCCGCATCATCAATAACGGCTCGATCTCGGCGCATGCGCCGCGGCCGTACTCGTCGGCCTACACCTCGACCAAGCATGCGATCACGGGCCTGACCAAGGCGAGCAACCTCGACGGCCGCAAGTACGACATCGCCGTCGGCCAGGTCGACATCGGCAATGCTGCGACCCCGATGACTGACCGCATGGTCAACGGCCCCGGCGTGATGCAGCCCGACGGCAGAATGATGCACGAGCCGCGCATGGACGCGAAGGCGGTCGGCGACGCGGTGGCTTACATGGCTAGCCTGCCGCTCGATGCCAACGTGCTGTTCATGACGGTGATGGCGACCAAGATGCCGTTCGTGGGGCGCGGATAAACGCCGCTCCCACCCCGTCATTGCGAGCGAAGCGAAGCAATCCAGCTTCCCTCGCGGCGACGACCAAGCTGGATTGCTTCGTCGCTTCGCTCCTCGCAATGACGTTGGGAGGGTGTTGCCCTACTCCAGCCGCTGCACCTTCCGCAGCGACGGGAACAGCTTCATCCACAACAGTGCAATCGCGATGGTACCGACGCCGCCGAGCACGGCGGCCGGCACCGTGCCGAACAGCGCCGCGGTGACGCCGCTCTCGAACTGGCCGAGCTGGTTGGAGGCGTTGATGAAGAGGAAGTTCACCGCACCGACCCGGCCGCGCATTTCGTCGGGCGTTGCAAGCTGCACCAGCGAGAAGCGGATCACCACGCTGACGGTGTCGGCGGCGCCGAGGATCGCGAGCGACAGCACGGACAGCCACATCCATTGCGACAGCGCAAACACGACCGTCGCGGCGCCGAAGACGATCACCGCCTGGAACATGCGCATGCCGACGTGCTCGTTGATGGTGTGGCGCGCCAGCACGATGGTCATGAAGAGTGCGCCGATCGCGGGCGCGGCGCGCAGGATGCCGAGTCCCAGCGGGCCGGTCTGCAGGATGTCGCGGGCGTAGATTGGCAGCAGCGCGACCACGCCGCCGAGCAGCACCGCGAACAGGTCGAGCGAGATGGTGCCGAGGATCGCCGGATTGTTGCGGATGAAGCGGACGCCGGCATAGAGATCGTCGTCGGCGCCCTGCTCTTTCATGATCGCCTGCTGCCGCGGCCGCAGGAATCCGGTAAGAACAGCACCGGCGATCCAGAACACGACGATGATCAGATAAGGCAGGCTGGGCGCGAAGACATAGGCAAGCCCGCCGATCGCGGGCCCGGTGATGGTCGCAACCTGCGCCGCGCCGCTGGAGACCGCGGTTGCGCGCTGCAATGAGCCTTGTGGCGCGATCAGCGGCAGCAGCGCCGCAGTGGCCGGGCTCTCGAACGCGCCGGCAATGCCGATGATGAAGGTCGCGATGTAGATCTGCACCGCGTCGAGCCAGCCGGCATAGGTGCTGACGGCGAGAAACAGCGCGGTCAGCGCTTCCGCGACCTGACAAAGCTGCACCACGCGCTTGCGCTCGAATCGGTCGGCGGCATGGCCGGCGACGAAGACGAGCAGCGCGGTCGGCAGAAACTGCACGAGCCCGAGCATGCCGAGATCGAAGGCGCTGCCGGTGAGGTCGTAGATCTGCCAGCCGATCGCGACCGCCGCGATCTGGCTGGAGAAGCGGGACAGGCTGCGCGACAGCAGGAAGAAGAGGAAAGACGCGTCCCTGAGCAGCTCGCGGGCGCCGACAGTCACGGTCGAGGACATGCCACGAGCGGTGGCCGACCGCGCCTGCAAAGTCAACGTCCGCTGCGGCAAGGCGGCATTGCGCTGCCTTACGGCATTGGCATAATCGCGGCTGGGGTCTGGGGGATTCATGCTGCAACTGCAATCGGCGTTTGGCGTCCTGGCATTGCTCGCGATCGCGTGGGCGTGCGGCGAGAACCGCCGCGCAGTCTCGCTCAGGCAGGCGGCCATCGGCCTTGCCGCGACGCTTGCCACCGCCGTCGTGCTGCTGAAGCTGCCGGTGGTGGCGCGCGCGTTCGGCGCCATCAACGACGCCGTCGGCGCGATCTCGGCCGCGGCGCGCGCCGGCTCCTCCTTCGTGTTCGGCTATGTCGGCGGCGGCACGCTGCCGTTCGACCTGAAAGTGCCCGGCGCGGACTTCATTCTCGCGTTCCAGGCGCTGCCCATCGTGCTCGTGATGAGCGTGCTGACCACGCTGTTGTTCTACTGGCGCGTCCTGCCGCCGATCGTGCGCGGCATGGCCTGGCTATTGGAGCGCACGCTCGGCGTCGGCGGCGCGGTGGGCCTGTCCACCGCCGCCAACATCTTCCTCGGCATGGTGGAGGCGCCGCTGTTCATCCGCCCCTATCTCAACCAGCTCACCCGCGCCGAGCTGTTTCTGGTGATGACCGGCGGCATGGCCGGGATCGCTGGCACCGTGCTGGTGCTCTATGCGACGCTTCTTGCTCCCCTTATCCCGGACTCAGCCGCGCACTTCGTCATCGCCTCCGTGCTCGGCGCACCGGCGTCGATCCTGGTCAGCCTGATCATGGTGCCGGAGACATCCGACAGGCGCACCGGCGGCGGGCTGGAGAGCCCGGACGCGCATGCGTCCAGCACCATGGATGCGATCGTCAAGGGCACCACGGCGGGGCTCGAACTGCTGCTCAACATCATCGCGATGCTGCTGGTGCTGGTGGCGCTGGTCTATCTCGTCAACGCCGTCATCGGGCTCCTGCCGGAGATCGGCGGCGCAAAGATCTCGCTGCAGCGGTTGCTCGGCTATGTCATGGCGCCGGTGTGCTGGCTGATGGGCCTGCCCTGGCCGCAGGCCGTCACGGCAGGAGGCCTGATGGGCATCAAGACTGTGCTGAACGAACTGATCGCCTATGTCGAGTTCGCCAAGCTCGGGGGCGACGCGCTCGATCCGCGCTCGCGGCTGATCATGCTCTATGCGATGTGCGGCTTTGCCAACTTCGCCAGCCTCGGCATCATGATCGGCGGGCTCGGCACCATGGCGCCGGAGCGGCGCGAGGAGATCAACGCGCTCGGGCTGAAGTCGATCGTGTCAGGCACGCTCACGACATGCCTGATGGGGGCGGTGGTGGGGCTGCTGACCTAAACGTCGAAAACAACCCCATGCACAGTAGCCGAACACCACCGGAATCGTCATTCCGGGGCGCGCGACTTGTCCGCCGTAGCTCGAAGAGCGAAGGGGGAAGCGCGAGCCCGGAATCCATAACCACAGGACTTGGTTGTTGCGAAGAAAGCCAATGAGCAGTCTTTTCCGACAATGACCCGCCACCGCGTATGGGTTCCGGGCTCGCGCTGCGCGCGCCCCGGAACGACACTGGCTCTACGCCTTCAATTCCACCGTCTTGAATTCGCCGGGCAGGATCACCTCCAGCAGTTCGACGTCGTCGGAGTAGTCCAGGATCATGTGCCGGACTTTCGGCGGCTGGGTCCAGCAGCCGCCTTCCTTCATCAGCAGCTCGCCCTGGCCTTCCATGTAGGTCTTCACCCAGCCCTTGAGCACGTAGACCATCTGGAATTCGATGTCGTGGTAGTGCAGCTTCGACACTTCCTGCGGATTGCACGGGCCGATCAGGCGGATGACGTGCGCCTGTGCCGCGCCATGCGTCGCATCCTTGATGCCGAGATCGCGGTACTTTGCGTAGGCGCGCAGGCCGTCGGACTTGAAGTCCTCTTCGCGGTGATGGCTGACCGCGATGCGCTGCTTCGGCCGCGCTTTCGGTTTCGCAACTGATTTGGCCGTGGCGGTGCTACGGCCCTTCGACTTGATGGCCTTGCGCGCCGAGGTCTTGTGCGCCGAGATCCTGCTAGCAGACGTCTTCGCTGCGCCGCCAAGGCCCGTCCATTTCTTCTTCACCGCGGTCTGTGCCGCCGAACGCGATGTTGCCTTTTGCCTGGCCATTTCCGTGCCCTCCCGTTTCTCGTTGATTGGGAGAGGCTAGCACAGAATTTAATCGCGCCGTGCCATGAAAACTCAAACCTCATCCTGAGGAGCCTGCGAAGCAGGCGTCTCGAAGGATGAATGGAACCAGCGGGGCCACATGGTTCGAGACGGCGCTGCCGCGCCTCCCTCACCAAGAGGGGCGAAGTTCAGTGCAACTGAAACACCCCGTTCACCGCGCGCAACTCTGCCGGCTTGATCAGCCGCGAATGCGCCACCGTGACCGAGTACAGCGGCCCCTCGAGCTTTTCCTGCCAGAACGCGAGGAAATCCTGCAGCGCCGGGAATTTCGGAAAGAGATCGTAGTTCTGCCAGACGTATGTCTGCAGCAAGGAATGATGATCCGGCATCCGATACAGGATTTCCGCCGTCGTCAGACCGTAACCCAGCACTTGTTTCCGGAAGTCTTCGGAAACAACCCCAACCCTCGAGACCATGCCTTACCTCCATTGCTGGAGCGCATTTGTCGCGGTGACTCACCTGCCGAGTCACCCGGCGGAGATGCGCTCACATGAGAGAAATGTGACGCACGAGACCAACGCATCTCAAGCCCAAAAGATTAACGAGCTGTTTAAAATTGTCGCGTTAGCAGCAGCTTACCGCACGTGCTAATACGGTGTCGGGCACCCGGTAAGCTGAATTAATAATGTTAAGCGAATTTGGCAGGCACCTCTTCGGACTGCCAAATTTTCTGCTAGAAGCCCCTTGCCGATCCCAACACTCTGGCCTAAATCAGCTGCGACTGCCTTGGCACTCGCTTGGGCAGACTGCTAGCACCCCAAAATTCAATAATCTCTGTAGGAACTTAGGAGGACTGTATGAAATTCCGTCCGCTTCACGACCGCGTCGTGGTCAAGCGCATCGACGCCGAAGAGAAGACCGCAGGCGGCATCATCATTCCCGACACTGCCAAGGAAAAGCCCTCGCAGGGCGAAGTCATCGCCGTCGGCCCGGGCGGTCGCGACGAGGCCGGCAAGCTGATCCCGATCGACATCAAGGTCGGCGACCGCGTGCTGTTCGGCAAGTGGTCCGGCACCGAGGTCAAGATCGACGGTCAGGATCTCCTGATCATGAAGGAAAGCGACATCATGGGCGTCCTCACCGACGTTCCCGCTTCCAAGAAGAAGGCCGCCTGAGCGCCCTTCCCTCATCACATCACGTAATCCCAAGGAAAAACTCATATGGCAGCTAAAGAAGTCAAATTCGCCGTCGAAGCGCGCGACAAGATGCTTCGCGGCGTCGACATCCTCGCCAATGCGGTGAAGGTCACCCTCGGCCCGAAGGGCCGCAACGTCGTGCTCGACAAGTCGTTCGGCGCACCCCGCATCACCAAGGACGGCGTCACCGTCGCCAAGGAGATCGAGCTCGAGGACAAGTTCGAGAACATGGGCGCCCAGATGGTGCGCGAAGTCGCCTCCAAGGCGGCTGATGCGGCCGGCGACGGCACCACCACCGCCACCGTGCTGGCCCAGGCCATCGTGCGCGAAGGCGCCAAGGCGGTTGCCGCCGGCATGAACCCGATGGATCTGAAGCGCGGTATCGACCTCGCGGTCGAAGCCGTCGTGGCGGACCTCGAGAAGAACTCGAAGAAGGTCACGTCGAACGAAGAGATCGCCCAGGTCGGCACCATCTCCGCCAACGGCGACTCCGAGATCGGCAAGTTCCTCTCCGACGCCATGAAGAAGGTCGGCAACGAGGGCGTGATCACGGTCGAAGAAGCCAAGTCGCTCGAGACCGAGCTCGACGTCGTCGAGGGCATGCAGTTCGATCGCGGCTACATCTCGCCCTACTTCGTCACCAACGCCGACAAGATGCGCGTCGAGATGGATGACGCCTACATCCTGATCAACGAGAAGAAGCTCTCCTCGCTGAACGAGCTGCTGCCGCTGCTGGAAGCCGTGGTGCAGACCGGCAAGCCGCTGCTCATCGTCGCTGAAGACGTCGAAGGCGAAGCCCTCGCCACCCTCGTCGTCAACCGCCTGCGTGGCGGTCTGAAGGTCGCCGCCGTCAAGGCGCCGGGCTTCGGCGATCGCCGCAAGGCCATGCTGCAGGACATCGCCGTCCTGACCGGCGGCCAGGCGATCTCGGAAGACCTCGGCATCAAGCTCGAGAACGTCAACCTCTCGATGCTCGGCCGCGCCAAGAAGGTGATGATCGACAAGGAGAACACCACCATCGTCAACGGTGCCGGCAAGAAGGCCGACATCGAAGCCCGCGTTGCCCAGATCAAGGCGCAGATCGAGGAAACCACCTCGGACTACGACCGCGAGAAGCTGCAGGAGCGTCTGGCCAAGCTCGCCGGCGGCGTCGCGGTGATCCGCGTCGGCGGCGCGACCGAGGTCGAGGTGAAGGAGCGCAAGGATCGCGTTGATGACGCGATGCACGCCACCCGCGCCGCGGTCGAGGAAGGCATCGTGCCGGGCGGCGGCGTCGCCCTGCTCCGCGCCTCCGAGCAGCTCAAGCGCATCAAGACCGCGAACGACGACCAGAAGACCGGCGTCGAGATCGTGCGCAAGGCGCTCTCCGCGCCGGCCCGCCAGATCGCGATCAACGCCGGTGAAGACGGCTCCGTCATCGTCGGAAAGATCCTGGAGAAGGAGCAGTATTCGTACGGCTTCGACTCGCAGAACGGCGAATACGGCAACCTCGTCTCCAAGGGCATCATCGACCCGACCAAGGTGGTCCGCATCGCGATCCAGAACGCGGCTTCCGTCGCGGCGCTGCTGATCACGACCGAAGCCATGGTCGCCGAAGTGCCGAAGAAGAACCAGGGCGGCCCCGCCATGCCTCCGGGCGGCGGCATGGGCGGCATGGACTTCTAAGGTCCACGACGCTTCAGGCGAACCAAGAAATGAAAACCCCGGCAGCAATGCCGGGGTTTTTGTTTGTGGATCGAGACTGCCCTCAGCCGTCGCGGAACTCTCCCCCCTCGTCATTCCGGGGCGCGCGCTTCCCCCTTCGCTCTTCGAGCTACGGCGGACAAGTCGCGCGCCCCGGAATGACGAGAGGATGGACTGGCGGCTCGCCCCACGACCAGCTTCCTGATCCGCTTCGCATCCTCGGCGCCCACCGGATTGTAAACGACCATGCCGAGATCGGGCCGGCCGTCGACTGCGAAGGCCGAGTATTCCAGTGTGATGGTGCCGAGCACGGGGTGGCGCAGGCGCTTGGCGCCTTCGCCGTGCACGTGAACATTGTGGTCGCGCCACAGCGCCGCGAACTCCGGGCTCATCCGGCACAGCTCATCGACAAACTCGGCGACTTCGGACACCGCACCGGCGCGCGCCGCATCCACCCTGAACGCGCCGACGACGAAGCGCGCGACGCTCTTCCAGTCATGTTGCTGCGCGCGGACGCGCGGGTCGCCGAAGATCAGGCGCAGGATATTGCGCCGCTCCGGCGGCAGCGCGCCGTAATCCGTGAGTACGGCCGCCGCCGCGCGATTCCACGCGACGACGTCCCAGGTCGCCGTCTTGATCAGGGCGGGACTGACCTCGAATGCGTCGAGCAGCCGCTGCAGGCGCGGTGTCACGCCC
>JAKFVP010000554.1 GCA_021732175.1 Bradyrhizobium sp. | reverse complement strand
GCCTTGACGACCGCACCCCGGATCAAGCCTACTTCAATCTTCCGCCGCTCCGCGCGGCGGCCTAACCCCGGCAGACGCTCCACTTATCGACGCGGAGTTTCTGTTCAGACAACCGGGACCAGCTCTAAGCACCCCCACGATATGCCGCCTTCCCGATTCCCGCCGTCACCAACTTTCAGCGATAGCTCGTCGCAAAGCGGAAATGCGTTTCTTTGAACTGAGCAGCAAGTGACGGCGACCTTAGCCGCTTCGATGTCTGGAACTCTTGCAAGAACGAGACGTTGGCCCGAGAATTTCCGGGAGCCGACCATGAAACGCGCAGCGATCCTAATGATAGGCGTGTCGTTGACCTTAGCAGCTTGTGGGAAAGACCCCGGACCCAAGGGCGACCCAGGTCCCCAAGGTCCCGCAGGACCTCAAGGAGCACAAGGCATCCAAGGTGTCGCGGGCACGCAGGGACCGGCAGGGGCGCAGGGACCGCAAGGGCCCCAAGGTACTCCCGGTGAGAAGGGAGAGAAGGGCGACAAAGGGGACAAGGGCGAGCCCGGCACCTCCAACATCCGTAGCGTTCAATCGAACGAGGCCGTGTCCTGTGAAGCGAATGAAACGCTGGTCTCGGTATTCTGCCCAAATGGCGGAGCCGCCGAGGGAGCAAAGTGCGCCAATTCGCCAACGATAGGTCTATGCCTCAAGAAGCCTTAGTCGCGCGCTAGGGGGACAAACGCTGCTGCTCTGAGGCCGGAGGAGGCGGCGGCCTTAAACCGACGCACTCACAGCGGCGCACTTTGGAGCTTCGGGCACCGCGCCGCCAATCTAAAAACGCTCTCTAATATGTGATCGTGAACATATCACCTGGTTTTGCGAGCGCTACAAGGAATGGGCCGGGCGCTTGAAGCTGACCCTTCGCCAGGTTCACCGATCGTGTCCCGTGGAGTGGTGTAGCTGGCGGTTGGTCACCGCGTTCGCCGGCATGGGCCGGACAGGTCAGCTGGCGATTGCCGGAAGGCTGACGGTCGGATCATCGCTCAAAGGCGCGATGGTTTCCAGTGTCATGTAGCGGGCGCGCTGGACGGCCCACTCATCGTTCTGCTCGAGCAGGATCGCACCGACGAGGCGAACGATGGCTTCCTCGTTGGGGAAGATGCCGACCACCTCGGTGCGTCGCTTGATTTCGCCATTGAGCCGCTCGATCGGATTTGGAGTGCAGCTTGGTACGATGCTGCGGCGGGAACGTCATATAGGCCAGCACGTCGGTTTCGGCCTCGTCGAGGAACGCGGCGAGCTTCGGCAGCTTCGGACGAAGCTGGTCGGCGACCTTCCTCCACTGGGCTTTTGCGGCCTCGGCATCGTCCTGGGCAAACGCCGTGGCGATGAACGCGGAGACGACGCGCCGTCCGCTCTTGCCGGCATGCGCCAGCGCGTTGCGCATGAAGTGCACGCGGCAGCGCTGCCAGGTGGCATTGAGCACCTTGCTGACGGTGGCCTTGATCCCCTCGTGGGCGTCAGAGACGACCAGCTTGACGCCGCGCAGGCCGCGGCGAGCGAGCTTGCGCAGGAACGCCGTCCAGAACGTCTCGGCTTCGGAGGGACCGATGTCCATGCCGAGAATCTCGCGCCGGCCGTCGCTGTTGACGCCAACTGCGACAATGACGGCGACCGACACGATGCGGCCTTGCTGGCGCACCTTCACGTAAGTCGCATCGATCCACAGATACAGCCAGTCGCCCTCGATCGGACGGGTGAGGAAGGCCTTCACCTTGTCGTCGATCTCGGCACAGAGCCGGCTCACCTGGCTCTTGGAGATGCCGCTCATCCCCATCGCCTGCACGAGGTCGTCCACCGAACGGGTCGAGACGCCCTGTACGTAGGCTTCCTGCACCACCGCGGTGAGCGCCTTCTCGGCCATGCGGCGGGGTTCCAGGAAACCTGGGAAGTAGGAGCCCTTGCGCAGCTTCGGGATGCGCAGCTCGACCGTACCGGCGCGGGTCTCCCAGATCCGATCCCGGTAGCCGTTGCGCTGGGCCAGACGCTCAGGGCTCTTCTCGCCCCAGGCCGCCCCGGTCTGGTTTTCGACTTCCAGCTCCATCAGTCTCTGGGCGGCAAAGCCGATCATCTCGCGCAACAGATCGGCATCAGGGGTCTTCTCCACGAGCGTGCGAAGGTTCATCATCTCGTCGGTCATCGGTGGTTCCTCGAATCAGGTTGGTGTCGCAATCCAAACCTTACCGACGAATCATCGGTGACCACCGCAAAGCCGTCCGCCCGCTACGGCGCTATTGATGGGCGCGCGTGCGGACGGCTTTGCTCTACCGAGCTACACCACTGCTGGGGACACGACCCTACAGTCGGCCCGCAAGGGCTTGCTCTCGTGTCGCCGCAGGATTTCTCAGTGCGAATGCGCAAGCATTGGTCTGAGACACTCAAAATGCCCACACGGCCAGCGCTGATAGACGTGCATCAACTGATGGCAGAAGAATTTCAACGCATGATTATCAACAACGCTACTGATCGCGGTAGCAACACTTCAGTGGTACTTCCTTTGCCCACTGGTAGCGGAAAGACGCAAGGCACCTGCCTCTATGCCTCCATGCAAGCCGACCTCAACGCTTATGCCACAGAGAACCGCAAGCCTGT
The DNA here is from genome assembly GCA_021732175.1 of Bradyrhizobium sp. Lineage (GTDB taxonomy): Bacteria > Pseudomonadota > Alphaproteobacteria > Rhizobiales > Xanthobacteraceae > Bradyrhizobium. The sequence goes on along the minus strand of JAKFVP010000554.1, from coordinate 33,258 downwards.
GCGCATCGTAATTATAACGCGGCTAATTGAAGACGCAGACGGCATTGCTCAGCAAATAAACGAGATTTCGGGCCGTGTTGCCGCCGTGTCGCACCACAGCAAGAACAAGGCTGACACAATGGAGATGTTCAACAGCGATGTTCTAGTTATCTGCCATCAAGCCTTTCTCAACGCGGCAAAGGGTTGGTGTGTGCAGGACCGAGAGCGATGGCATCGCTTGTCACAGTGGCGTGGTGGCAATCGACTTCTCTTCATCATCGACGAGGCTCTTGCCAATGTTGTTGAGAGCAACAAGGCAACCGCTGATAATCTGACAACGGTGCTTAGGAGCATTCCTCACGAGCTGAGGCACCTCCACATCGGTGCAGTAAGAGCGCTGTGAGCTGGTCCCGGAATTCTGCACAGGGCGATAAGTGGAGTTTCTGCCTGACAGCGGGCACGCTGTGCCTGCGAATCAGGAGCGACCATGAGCAGAAGGACACGCCGGAACCACACACCGGCCTTCAAGGCGAAGGTGGCACTCGCCGCCGTGAAGGGCGATCGAACGATTGCTCAACTGGCGGAGCATTTTGACGTCCACCCCAATCAGATCACGGCATGGAAGGCGCAGTTGGAGGGAGGCGCTTCCGGAGTTTTTGGACCCGGGGGCATGGCGCCTGCCACGCCAGCGGTCGACGTGAAGTCGCTGCATGCGAAGATCGGCGAACTGACGCTGGAGAACGATTTTTTAGAAGGAGCGCTCACCAAGGCGGGATTGCTGAGCGCAAAGCGATGATCGACCGTGAGCACGAGCTGCCGATCACCAGGCAGGCGGAGGCTTTGAAGATCAGTCGCGGCAGCGTGTACTACCTGCCGCGGCCGGTGCCGGACGCCGACCTGGCGATCATGCAGCGCCTCGACCGGCTGCGCGTTTCGCGGGATCGTGAGCACGGATTTCAGAGCATCATGAGCATAGATTTCAGACAATCGTGAGCACCGATTTCGCGGGATCGTGAGCAGCTTCGCAGCCCCGCGCGCCCGCTTCGGCCGACATCTCAAGCAGCTTAGGACAGCCTCGTCATTTAACGAGGAAGCCCAATGCCTACCCAGAGATTGTCGATGCGCCGGATCAGAGAAGTCCTTCGTCTCAAGCATGTTCAAGGCCTACCGGAACGGGTGATTGCCCGCACCATCGGCATCAGCAACGGCGTCGTGCATGGTTATCTGCGCCGTGCCAGCGCTGCCGGGCTCAGTTGGCCGCTGCCAGATGGCCTGACTGATGAAGATCTCGAACTCTTGCTTTTCCCCGCGCCGCGGGCGGCCTCGCAGAGCCCTCAGCGACCCGTTCCCGATTGGTGCTATGTCGAGAAGGAACTGCGCCGGCGCAATGTGACCCGGCTTCTTTTATGGGATGAGTACCGCAACGCCCATCCCGATGGCTTTGGCTATACTTGGTTTTGCACGACCTACGAGGCCTGGAAGAGCCGGGTCCGTCCTTCGATGCGCCAAACCCATCTGGGCGGCGAGAAGGTGTTCGTCGATTTCGCCGGCGACACCATCGACGTCACCGACCCGATCACCGGCGAAGTGCAGGCGATGAAGCTGTTCGTCGCGACGATGGGCGCATCGAACTATACCTATGCCGAGACCTGCCCGAGCGAGGGACTGCCCGACTGGATCAGGGTGCACACCAACCTGTTCAGCTTTCTGGGAGGGGCGCCGAAGTTCGTCGTCTGCGACAACCTCAAAGCCGCCGTCACCAATCCGGACCACTACGATCCCGGCCTCAACCGAACCTATGTCGAGATGGCCAGCCATTACAGCACAGCTATTCTCGCAGCCCGGCCAAGGCGCCCAAAGGATAAAGCAAAAGTCGAGCAGGCCGTGCTCATCGTCGAGCGATGGCTTCTCGGGCGGCTGCGCCATCGAACCTTCTTCAGTTTAGCGGATGTCAACGCGGCGATCGCCGATCTGATGACGCATCTCAACGAAGAGCGTCCGATCCGGCGGCTCGGCGTGACGCGCCGGCAATTGCTCGAACAGATTGATCGCCCGGCGCTGAAGGTGCTGCCGACCGAACCTTACGAGTTCTCGGAATGGCGCACCTGTCGCGTCGGCATTGATTATCACATCGAGGTTGCCGCCCATTATTACAGCGTCCCGCATCGCTTCGCCCGCGCCGAAGTTGATGCACGTCTGACCGCGCGGACGGTCGAGATCTTCCTCAAGGGAGAACGGATCGCCGCGCACATGCGCGGGGGCGGCAATCACAAGCACACGACCGTCCCCGAGCATATGCCTTCCAGCCATCGTCGATATGCCGGCTGGACGATTGAGCGCATCCGCGCCGACGCCAGCCTGGTCGGCCCGGCGACTGCGGCGCTGTGTGAACTGATCCTCGAACAGCGTCCGCACCCGGAACAGGGCTTTCGCGCCTGTCTGGGGGTCGTCCGGCTGGCCCGTCCGTATGGCGCCGAGCGCCTTGAAGCCGCCGCCGAGCGCGCCATCGACATCGGCGCACGCACTTATGGCTCGGTCAAATCCATCCTCGACAACCACCTCGACCGGCGATCCGCGCAAAAGCGCGCCACGGACGGAACGCCGATCCTGCACGCAAATATCCGTGGTCCGCGCTACTACAATTAGGAGAACCGACCTTGCTCAAACATCCAACCTACGACCAGCTTTACGCTCTCGGCCTGCATGGCATGGCCAAGGCTCTCGTTGAAATCGCCGCCGCCGGTGAGGCCGACGGCCTCGGCCATCACGAATGGTTGGGGCTCCTGCTTGATCGCGAGGCCTCCTGGCGCCAGGACAAACGCCTCGCGGGAAGGCTGCGCGTCGCCAAATTACGCCAGCAGGCCTGCGTCGAGGATGTCGACTATCGCAGTTCCCGCGGTCTCGACCGCGCCCTGTTCCAGAAGCTCGTCGAGGGCGAATGGATTAACGCCCACGACAATCTGGCCCTAATCGGTCCAACCGGCGTCGGCAAAAGTTGGCTGGCCTCGGCGCTCGGCCACAAGGCATGTCGGGACAACCGGTCAGTCCTCTACCAGCGCGTGCCTCGGCTGTTCGAGGAACTGGCGCTGGCCCGCGGCGACGGTCGCCATCCCCGTCTTCTGCGCAACCTCGGCCGCGCCGACCTTTTGATCCTCGACGATTGGGGATTGGAGCCGCTCGACGCCGCCGCCCGACATGATCTCCTGGAAATCCTCGAGGAACGCTACGGACGCCGCTCCACGATGATTACCTCCCAGCTTCCAGTAGACCGATGGCACGAAATAATCGGCGATCCCACCCTGGGGGACGCCATCTTGGACCGCCTCGTGCACAATGCCCACCGCCTTCAACTCGCCGGAGAAAGCATGCGGAAAAGGAACGCGCGCAGCCCTGCTCTTGACGAACCCGCAAACTCCTGACCCAATCACCATGTCGGCCAGAGCGGCCGCTCACGATCGTCCGAAACGCGTGCTCACGATCCCGCGAAATCTCCGCTCACGATCCCCGAAATGCGCAGACCGGCTGCATCTGGAGTATCCCTTCGCCGGTTCGCGTATGTTGCGAGGCCTGCTGGCTTTGCAGGGGTGCAAGATCGGCCGCCGGCATGTGAAGACGCTGATGCGGCGGATGGGGATAGAAGCGCTCTATCGCCGTCCACGCACGACAAAGCCCGAGCCGGGCCACAAGATCTACCCGTACCTGCTGCGCGGGATGGAGGTCACGCGGCCGAACCAGGTGTGGGCGATGGACATCACCTACATCCCGATGGCGCGCGGCTTCGTCTATTTGGCGGTTGTGCTCGACTGGTTCAGCCGCCGCGTGCTGTCGTGGCGCGTATCGATCACCATGGAGGCGGCGTTCTGTGTCGAGACGCTTCAGGATGCCCTGGCTCGTCACGGCAAGCCGGACGTCTTCAACACGGATCAGGGCTCGCAGTTCACCGGTTCGGCCTTCACCGGCGTACTTGCCAATAACGGCATCGCGATCAGCATGGATGGAAAAGGCGCATGGCGCGACAACGTGTTCGTTGAGCGGCTATGGCGCAGCGTCAAATACGAGGAGGTGTATCTGCGGGCCTATGACAGCGTCAGCGAGGCCCTCGCGTCGATCGGCCGATACCTCGACTTCTACAACCGCGCATCAGAACACCCATCTGTCTATGTTGTTGAAGAGAAGAGAGTTTGCTGATCGGGATGCGATCCCGTGGGGTATCTTGGGTTCTGTCGCGCTCGTTCGGCGATAGATTGAGCGGCACTTGTTATCAGCGAGGCGCGGGCGAAGATCCACGGGCCGTCCGATAGCGGATGGATGGCTTCGATCTCGCCGGCTTCGGCGGCCAGCCGGAGCGTCTTGGGCGCAATCTTTAGAAGTTTTGCCGCGTTGCCGAGGTTGAGCCAGGGCTCGATCCCGTCCTCGGCAGGCTTGAACACCGGGATGTGGTAGTTCGAGCGCATTGATGTAACGCGCTCGCGGGTCCAGCGATTGCCGTTGCCTGTCTTGAGGCCGTTGCGGTTGAGGAGGCCGGCAATCAGATCGTCGCTGGCGATCAGTACCAGTTGACGCACGGCTTGGATGATATCGGCAGAGGTGCTGTTGCGCTGTCCGCGCCGGCGCTTGGGCAAGCGCAACTCGCTATGGGCGCCACCCACCCAGTGGACGATGAGAACGATCTCGGAGGCCGCGTCGTCGATATCAGCCACGACCTCATGGATGAGGGTGCGCACAATGCGCTTCTTGAGGCGAGCATCCGTCGTCGGTGCATCCCAGACCGTTTTGAGGTTCGAGGCCAGCACGCCGAGCGAAGCTGGATCGGCAATCGGCGCGGGCGTCGCCGCATCATGCATGGCGATCTTGCCCTCGACCTCCGCCGCGTGGGCGAGCGCCCTGTTCCAGCGCGCTTCCAGCTCGCTCGCCACCAGCCGGTTCGCTGGGTCAGCGGCATCGTATTGCCGGAAAGCCCGGTCGGCGGCATAGCGCGCCGCTTCCAGATCGCGACTGAGAGCATCGCGCACCTGATCACGCCGGCCCCTGGCTCCCTTGGCAGCAGCGGCTGCAGCGGCGATAGCGCCCGGACCGACGACGCCAAGCAGTGCTTCCTCGATTGCATCATCGACGCGCAATCCGCCGAAGGCGATGCAGTGAGGGCCGCCATTGTCCATCCAGGCGCGGCTGCAGCTGTAGCGCGGGATATGGTGCTTCATGCCGGAGTACCGGAGTGTGAGCTTGCGGCCGCAGCGTTTGCACCGGATCAGACCGGCCAGCAGCGCGTCACCATGCTTGGGCGCGCCGTGATGCCGACCGGTTGGAACGTTGCTGCTGACCATGGTGCGGATCGCCTCGAACCTCTCCCAGCTCACATACCCGTCGTGGGTGTTGGGCTTCAGCGCCAGCCATTGGTTCCGCGTCTTGCGGCGGACCTTCACGCTCACGCCCTCGGTGCTGTATCCCGCCGCCACAGCCGTCTTACCATAGGCATAGGCGCCGCCGTAGACCGGGTTCTCAATGATCCGGTGGATGGCGGAGTAGCTCGGTCGCCGCCAGGCCGTGTCGCCGTTGGCCTGCTTCACCGGCAGATCGAGATTGTGCTCATGGAGCCAGCAGAGCGCCTGTCGCGCGCTGCCCAGTTCCTCGACCTTGTCGAACACCAGCTTGATCGCTTCCTGGACCCGCCGATCCGGATCTTTCTCATAACGGTCGCCGGCCTTCACGAAGCCGACGGGCGCTGCCACAACCAACTCGCCCCGGCGCGCCTTCTCGTAGCGGGCCGAGAGCGAGCGCTGGCGCAACAGATCCAGTTCGTACTCGTTGAGGCTGCCCTTGAGCCCGAGCAGCAGGCGGTCGTTGCCGTGCCTCGGTGCATAGATGGTCTCCTGATCGACCAGAACGGTATCGACCACACGGCACATCTCGATGAGTTGCTGCCAATCCCGGCTGTTGCGAGCGAAGCGTGAGACCTCGCGGGCGCAAACCGCACCAACCTTACCGAGGCAGACCTCCGCTACCATTCGCTCGAAGCCGGCGCGTTGTACCCCGCCAGCGGCCGAGCGACCGAGATCATCATCGATCACTTCAATCTGTGACCACCCGAGCGCCGTCAGCCGGTCCCGCATGGCGTATTGCAACGCACTACTCTCGCGATTGTGCAACACCTGATGGGCTGAGGATTGACGCACGTAAAGAATCGCCTTGCGCTCCAGATGATGAGGCCTGACCTTGTCAGAGATCATGATCGACCTCCTTCGCGGGCGGCGGCGCTGTCATCGCAGCATGGTCGAGGATCAACTGCGTCATCAGGCTCGTGAGGGCCGCCCGGGCTTCCGCCGGCAGCTCCGGCCATGCTGGCGCGCCGATGGCGCCGCTCGACAGGCCGCTCCCGAACAGATCCATCTGCGGCTGCGGCCGCGGTTGTCGATTGTGTCGGTATCCGCTCCCTGGCATTGCCGTCTGCCGTGACATGGGTCTCTCCCCGATTCTGGTCGTGAGAGGCTCTGGATGCGCCAGAAAGCAGGGCAGCTGATGGCGTTCGATCCATCAACGCCAGGTCGAGAAGCGCAGAAAGCGCTACAAGTGCGGTTATGCTCACAAATGGCCGAGCTGCAAAAAGCTCAGCCTCAGGGCATGCCGTCCGGTCGAACATCCAGGCTGGAACCTCCAGCCAGCGATCCGCTTGCGATCCATCCAGCGTGCAGCGGAGAACGACATCATCAGCCTTATTAACGGCCCCATGAACGCAAACTCGGCGACCAAACCAAGGATGATATCGATAGAGAACCTCGCGAAGAACGGTCCTGTGGGCGTTCTCAAACGTTGTTGTACAACGGTCGGCGCCCGCATTCGAGCCTTGACGGCGTCACCCCCGATCAAGCCTACTTCAACCCGCTGCCACTCCGCTTGGCAGCTTAACCTTGGCAGAGGCTCCACTTATCGACGCGGAAAATCTGTTCAGACAACCGGGACCAGCTCAGCCAATGCGCTCAGAGAAATCGGCGTAAGCTATCTCGTCACGGGGGTCGGCAGGGGAAGCAAGAGCTACCTCGTTAAGGCGTAACCAAACAGACAGGCCGCACACAGGTTTCCTCAGGGAGCCCGCGCGCGGCCTCAATTTTCCGAGATGCTTTCGTCAGCGTTCAGTTCTGTCAGCTTGGCAGCTTTCTCCAGAGAGGACTCGATCTGCGAGAGGCTCGCGATGAGCCGATCAGTCTCAGAAGGTCCAAAGCCCGAAAAAATGAAATTGTGGAGCTTGAGGCGGCGTACGGATAGCTCATCCCAACTCTTCCGAAATCGCGCGGTCGGGCTTATCAAAACCACCCTGGCATCTTCGGCGGAGGGCTTGCGGACCAGTAATCCTAATTTTTCGAGGATTTGGGTCTGGGTCGTTATGAAGGACGGATCAACGTTCAATGCCGTTGCTAATCTGTTGACTGGCGTGCCGCTTTCGAAATCTGAGAGGGCGGACATAATGAGCCACTGAGGTCCAGTGATCCCCAGCTTAGCTGCCCACACGTCGTCCAGGCGTTTCAGTTGGCTATACACCGAGCGGATAGCCCAAAAAAATCGACGTACCGAAAGCTCTGAAGGGCCGCGTCTACCCGCCATCGGGTGCCCCGCCCTGGTCGGAATTTCGATTGAGCGCATTCATGATCCGTTCCGTCGGCAAACACTTTTAACCTTCGGTTTGCCTCGCCCCCTTTTTGCATGAATGAGCTGTCCAGACTAGAGATATGAACCGCCCCCTGTTGGGCTGCCACTTTGCACAACGAAAAACCCCGGCAGTTGCCCGCCGGGGTTCAGTTTCGACTGACCTTAGGATCAGAAGTTACGCTGGGCGCGAACGTTGAACGAAACCGTGTCCTGATCCTTGAACTCGTAACGAGTGTTCGGCTTCGGCTGCACGGCCTGCAGAGGTGAAGTGCCCGTGAACTTCTGGTCCAAGCGGGTCCACATGACTTCCGCCGAGAACGTCAGATTCTTGACGGGCGTCCAGCGGGTCACAGTGCCCAGTTGGTAAATATTGAAGTCGGGATTGCAAGTGTAGTCAGCCGACTTCGGGCCGATAGCAGCGCTGGTGGTCGAGGCACTGGCGCTGTAGACCGAGCAGTAATAGAACTTGGTCGTGTCGTCATACCTGACCGCCGCCGCGCTTCCGAACAAGCTGGTGGACCAGTAGGGGTCCCAGTTGTGGTTATAAGCACCACGGAAACCGTAGGACTTGGTCAAGTGCAACCTACCATCGCCGAGACCGCTTGCAGCCCCAAGAGGCCCGCTCGCGAACCCTGCCGGAAGATACATCGCATCGGTCACGACGCCGAGGCCAACGCTCTGATAAGCATCAGCACGGCCCGTGCCACCGAACATCGCGAAGCTCGGCGAGGCAGAGCTGGAGGAGATGACGTTCTTCGTCATACCTTCAGCGTAGGTCGCGTCGATCTTGATGTCGTCGCCAGCACCGGTCGGGATGTTCTTGATCTGCAAGGCACCCATGACCGACCAGCCCCACTTGCTCTCGGGATGACCAGAGGTCTCCGAAGCACCAAAGGGTGGGTTACCCACGAGTTGCCCGGGGTTCAGGCCGGTGGGGACACCACCAATTGCGAACGAGTTGTAGGCACCGTTGACTTCCATCGCCGCAGCCGAAATCTGGAACAGACCCCAAGCCTGATCGACGCGGATGTTGCCGACGATGACCGGCGCGCGCACGCCGCCGTAAGCGTTACCCGTCAAGCCGGTGGCAGTTGTGTAAGCGGTCGAGGCGGCACCCGTGCCCGCCATGACGACGCCACCGACGTTCAAGGGTGTCGAGAGGTTGAATACAGATGTACGCCAGAACACGGTCGGATCATCGAGACCGATGGTGGCCGACACGCCGTTGCCGAACTGCGCGGTGTACTGGATGTTGTTCACGCCGGTGACGGTGTCATGACCGCCGAGCAGGAACGAGGTGTTGTTGCCCGGATAGCCATGCCACGGCGTGGCGAAGGCGGAAGCCGACTTACCGAAGGTGAAGCCAGCGAACTGGATGAACACCATTTCGACCGCGACATAGCCGCCGCCGGGGGTGTCGAGCAGATTCGCGTTGTTCGTCAGCACGCCACCGGCGTAGCCACCGTTGACACCGTTGATCACGCTCGTGTTCAGAACGCCGGGGTTGCGGCTCGAACCAAGGGTCGAGAACTGGAAGTCGCCCTGACCGAATGTGCGGACCACGCCGTATTCCGTGGCGGTGCGGGTATCAACCGTCAGCGCCATACGTGAACGGGCCTGGAAATAGTCGCGATAGCGGTTCTGCTGACCGCCGTCTCCAGCCCAGTAGGGAGCATCGTAGATGCCGCCGTTGAACGTCGTGTCAACGCGCAGATAACCACCCAGCTTGATGCAGGTGTCAGTGCCCGGAATGTAGAAGAAGCCGGCACCATACAGGGAACAAATCTTCACGTATTCGACCGCCTTGGCCTTTACGGGAAGATCGGCAGCCTGTGCCCCGCCCATGGCGAGGAGACCCGCCGCTGAGCCGAGGATAAGGCTCTTAACCATCTTCATGTTAAACCTCCAAGTTGTGGCTCGGTACAAAGGGTCGTACAGAGCCGTTTGAATGCCCGCGAAAAAACGTTGAAGGATCAACGCATCCTCGTAGCCAAGGTGGACTTAAGCGAACCACCTAAAACGGGGCGACCTCGGGATGCCCCCCTCCGTCGCAAAATGATAAGAAACGAACAGTTCCGATCACGCAACAAAAAGACTGACTTGTTCAGGCAGCATTTGCCTCTTTTGTAGCAGATGTTGCACAAATACCACGACGAGGGTAATGGTCCTTCTCGCATAACCATTTGATTTTAATATTGAATTTATTGCTCTATGCGGCCGATGGTAACTTGCCTCGTATCGCGTATCGAGGGCCCGTCCTCTAAGCCGGCCGGCCTAGGCGGCTAGTTTGCATCATCCCGGCGAAAAAATGGGCGAGTGAGATGCGATCGTGTCCCCGGGCGTGGTGTAGCTGGCGGCGGGGCACCGCGTTCGCCGGCGTGGGCCGGGCAGGTCAGCTGGCGATAGCCGGAAGGCTGACGGTTGGATCATCGCTCAAGGGCGCGATGGTTTCCAGCGTCATGTAACGGGCACGCTGGACGGCCCATTCATCGTTCTGCTCGAGCAGGATCGCGCCGATGAGGCGGACGATAGCATCCTCGTTGGGGAAGATGCCAACCACCTCGGTGCGCCGCTTGATCTCGCCGTTGAGACGTTCGATCGGGTCGAGTGCAGCTTGGTTCGATGCTGTGGCGGGAACGTCATGTAGGCGAGCACATCGGTCTCGGCCTCGTCGAGGAAGCCAGCAAGCTTGGGCAGCTTGGGACGGAGCTGATCGGCGACCTTCCGCCACTGCGCCGTTGCAGCTTCGGCATCGTCCTGGGCAAACGCGGTGGCAATGAAAGCGGACACAACGCGCCGCCCGCTCTTGCCAGCATGGGCCAGCGCGTTGCGCATGAAGTGGACGCGGCAACGTTGCCAAGTGGCGTTGAGCACCTTGGCCACGGTGGCCTTGATGCCTTCGTGGGCGTCGGAGACGACCAGCTTGACGCCGCGCAGGCCACGGCGGGCGAGCTTGCGCAGGAATGCCGTCCAGAACGTCTCGGCTTCGGAGGGACCAATATCCATGCCGAGAACCTCACGCCGGCCGTCGCTGTTGACGCCGACCGCGACAATCACCGCGACTGACACGATGCGCCCGTTCTGGCGCACCTTCACGTAGGTGGCGTCGATCCACAAATACGGCCAGTCGCCCTCGATCGGGCGGGCGAGGAAAGCCTTCACCTTGTCGTCGATCTCACCGCACAGCCGGCTCACCTGGCTCTTGGAGATGCCGCTCATCCCCATCGCCTGCACCAGATCGTCCACCGAACGGGTCGAGACGCCTTGCACATAGGCTTCCTGGACCACGGCGGTGAGCGCCTTCTCGGCCATGCGGCGCGGCTCCAGAAAGCCCGGGAAGTAGGAGCCCTTGCGCAGCTTGGGAATGCGCAGTTCGACCGCGCCGGCGCGGGTCTCCCAGACCCGGTCGCGATAGCCGTTGCGCTGGGCCAGACGCTCAGGATTCTTCTCTCCATAGGCCGCCCCGGTCTGGCCTTCGACTTCCAGCTCCATCAGACGCTGGGCGGCAAAGCCGATCATCTCGCGCAACAGATCGGCATCAGGGGTCTTCTCCACGAGCGTGCGCAGGTTCATCATATCGTCGGTCATCGGTGGTTCCTCGGTTGCGTTGGCGTGTCGCAACCCGATCCTACCGGCGAATCGCCGGTGACCACCGCAAAGCCGCCCGCCCGCTACGGCGCCATCTGAGGCGCGCGTACGGGCGGCTTTGCTCTACCGAGCTACACCATCACTGGGGACACGACCTGAGATGCCTAGACCGAGTCGCAAACAGGCCGATCCCAACAATGGAAAGAGAATCGGAATCATCAACAACATCTCCCGGAGTCTTGATCGCGCCGGCGCCGGCCAGTGGCCCCGCAAAGCTGCGCAAAGGCGTACTCCGGCGCTGACGTGCATTTGAAAAACGAAAGCACCTGCAGCACGCGGACGACTCGTTTTTGGTGGCCTTGAAAATGCCGCCGAGCAGAATGCCAGTTGTCCTGATTGGTGACTACACTCAAATCGCAACGACACCGTCTCCCAACTGTCGGCGGAGGCTACGACGCCTTGGCTCTGTCCACGCCTGGAACGAAGGATACGCTGTCGGCGCCCGCCACCAACGGCCCGGCCTCATTGAATTCAAAAAGCATCGCAACCCTTTTCAGCGTTCCGCGGCCTCGCCGGAGATTTCGCCGGCGGCGCTCAGGAACATCGCGAATTGCGACAAGGCCCTTCCGACGTTGGTCAATGCTTGCCGGAAATAGTTTTGGAATGGCTGCGAGTGTCGCTTCAGGATCCAGCAACAGCGGGAGGAACTGCCCTCGAATGTTCTAATCCGAGTATCGCGGTAATCCGATCCGAGTGAACGATGTCGTCTCCATGGCCAACAAAAGCCGCGAGATCGCTAGGCGGATCGGCGAGTCCGGTCCATATCGCGGTGCCGCGACGGGGGGCCCAGACCTGGCGCGTCTCCAGAAGATAGACGCCGTAGGCGGCTTTAATTTAAGCGTGCCTATACCGCGGTTGCCCATCTCCTGCTGCAAGGTATAGGCCGCCAGCGCCGCGTTGAGGACGACGAACATTTCAATCAGCGCTTCCCGGTATCGGGGATTGCGGACGACCTCGGCGCCGAACGTCTCTTGTATTTTTTTGGCAGAGGCCTGTACCACCACCAGAAGCCGGTCGAAGATGCTGCGCAGCGCATGGCTGGTGGCAAGCGAAAGGTATTTTTCCGGTTCGAGGAATACGTCGACCGCCGATGACACCGCGCCGCAGCCACTGTGGCCCAAAACAACAACGATCTTCAGGCTTCCGCCCATATGTTCGACGGCATACTTCAGGCTGCCAAGCACTTCGCTGCCGAGGTCGTTACGCGCGCCTCGCACCACAAAAAGGTCGTTTGGGCCTTCATTGAATATCAGTTCGATCGGGACACGCGCATCGGAGCAGCCGGGAACCGCGGCGAACGGCCGTTGTCTCGGGCCCAGGTTGTTGCCAGCCTCCAATCCCAGATCGCGTGGATCGATCTGGATTATGCGGCTTGCCGTGCCACTATCGTCCGCCATGCCATCGAGCAGTCCGCAAAGGCTGACTGCCTTCGTCAAGGCGCTGCTCTGCCGCCTCGGCATCCTTTGGCCGTGATCGGGTTTGCGAATCCGGTTCTCCGTAGCGATAGGCATGTCGGAATCGCTGCTCGAATACCAGCGTACGGATCGAGTTCCCTGCGCCAGCGGTGAGCGCCAGAAGGCGGTCCTTTACGTAACTGGAGTTGGCGAACATCAGCAGGCCACCCAGTCGATAGACTGCCCTGCCATCGCCGTCATGCGCAAACGGTCCGTCGCCGATCAGGACAAATTCATGCGCATTGTTGGCCGCTGCCAAATGCAGGTCGGCCGGCCGAGCCAGGTGAGCGATCAGAAACAGCAGCGACATCGCCACCGCGACGAGAATGCCCGGCACAATCCCCATCACGATCACGCCGCCGAACGTCACCATGGAAACCGCAATGTACGGCCGTCGAAGCGGTGCATGCGGATCAACTCGGCTACGTCGATCATCCCGCTCGCCGCGACGATGATGATCGCCGCCAGAACGACGATCGGCAAACAAATCTGCCTTTCCGGAGCGCCTGCGACGGAATGCATGATGTATCAGCATCGGCACCGCGCCGGGGGGTCAGTGGACGACGGGAAATCAATAAGCACCTCGGATCTGGAAGCGCTGCGGCTGCTGGATGCCTTCTTCAAGATCGGCGATCCCAAGCGGCGACGGGAAGTCGTCATGCGGGCAGAGACGCTCGCTTCGCCGTTGTCCCTTTTGGCCCCGGCGGCACCGTTGCCGTTGGAGGCGGCCGCGGTTCGGTTCTGCAAGGACAACGCTTCCTAATTGCACGATGGCCGGTGTGTCGGTTCAGGCGCGGCGGTCTGCGCCTGCGGCGGCTCGGGAGCCGAATGTGGATGACACCCACTCGACGGCATCAAATGCGCCAAATTGTTGCCGAGGCAACAGAGAGGGGAGTCATCCACAATGCATCCTACCACCATCGGCCTAGATCTCGCCAAGCACGCTTTTCGGTGCATGGCGTGGACGCTGCGGGCAAAATCATCATCCGCAAGAAGCTCCGGCGCTCGGAACTCAAGGCATTTTTCGAGAAACTTCCACCCTGCCTGGTCGGCATGGAGGCGTGCGGGACCGCCCATTATTGGGGCCGTGAGCTATCTTCGCTCGGGCATCATGTGCGTCTGATGCCAGCGGCTTACGTGAAGTATGTCAAACGCGGCAAGAATGACGAGGACGAAGCAGAGGCGATCTATGAGGCTGTCACCAGGCCAACAATGAGGTTCGTCCCGGTTAAGAGTGCTGAGCAGCAGTCGATTCTGATGCTGCACCGGACCCGCGATCTGTTCGTGCGCCAGCGCACCATGCTGGTCAACTCCTTGCGGGGGGCAGCTCGCCGAGTTTGGTTTGATTGCACCACAAGGTATTTGGCGTATCCCTGAACCCCACGCGTTGACTCAGGGTGCCGCCAACTCCGTCCTCCCTGAGCCTGCTCGGGCCTGCGCTGAATTGATCATGATGCAGATCGAGGACTTGCAAGCGAAGATAAAAGCGATCGAGCGAAGGCTTCTGGCTCACCACCGTGCGAACGAAATGAGCCTGAGGCTGGCAACGATTCCCGGTATCGGCGTGATTACAGCCACGGCAATGGTTGCTACCGTCGTCGATGCCAGCGCCTTCAAGTCCGGGCGTCACTTCGCAGCCTGGATTGGTCTGGTGCCACAACAAAACGGGACTGGCGGCAAAGTGCATCTCGCTCGGATTTCGAAGAAGGGCGAGCCCTATCTGCGGCGACTGCTTGTGCTCGGCGCCACCGCAGTGGTCCGCTACGCTCGTAACAAACCTGAATTCGCCGGGTGGGTGAATGCGCTGCTGGCGCGAAGGCCAGCGCGCGTCGTAACGGTCGCGGTTGCAAACAAACTTGCACGCATCGTCTGGGCAATCATGCAACGTGGTGGGGCATTTAGGGAAAGACCACTCGGCATAGCTTAAAAGTGGCTTGGCAATGAATTGAAACCCGCAATATAGATATCGAACAAAACGAACACACGAATTGGTAGGAGCGATGACGACGTAATGGCATCCGGTCGACAAACCGAGGATCAGGACAACCCGAACCTGTGCACGGACTTCGAATCCGCCAACGATGATTGGGACCAGATCAGCGGACAGCCATTAAGGCCCGCGGCTCACACGATCCGCACCATGAGGCCGGACAGATGACCGCAACGACCAAATGCTGTAACGTCAAAAAAGTTCTTGCCATGTGGGTGTCATCCACAGTGATGGTGTGGATGGCGTCCGCTACCGGCATCTGATGTGCCAAAGTGAGTCGTTGTCAGATTCACTCAAGGGGAGCCATCCACGATGCCCACTATGATTGTTGGTCTCGATCTTGCAAAGCACGTTTTTCAAGTCCATGCGGTCGATCCGGCTGGCAAGGTCACGATCCGCAAGAAGCTCCGCCGCTCGGAAGTACTCGAGTTCTTCAAAGGGCTGCCGCCCAGCCTGGTCGGCACAGAGGCCTGCGGCACCGCCCATCATTGGGGTCGCGAGCTGACGGCACTTGGACACGACGTGCGGCTGATGCCGGCGGGGTACGTCAAACCCTATGTCAAACGCGGCAAGAACGATGCCGTTGATGCGGAGGCAATCTGCGAGGCAGTGACCAGGCCAACGATGCGATTTGTCGAGATCAAGGGCGCGGAGCAGCGATCGGGTCTGATGCTGCACCGGACACGCGAGCTGCTGGTGCGGCAGCGCACTGCGCTGATCAACTCGTTGCGTGGCCAGCTCGCCGAGTTTGGGCTGATTGCTCCCAAGGGAGTCTGGAGCATCCCGGACCTCCACGCGCTTGCCCAAGGCGCAACTCCCGCCGTCCTACCCGACGCGGTGCGCAGCTGCGTCGAGCTGATCATGGGCCAGATCGACGATCTTCAGACACGCGTACAAACGATAGAGAAGGCTATTCGAGTGAAACATCGCGCCAGCGAGGTCAGTCTCCGGCTGCAAACGATCCCCGGCATCGGCGTGATCACGGCTTCCGCCATCACCGCTACCATCGGCGACATCAAGGCCTTTAAATCCGGGCGACACCTGGCCGCTTGGATCGGCCTTGTCCCACGGCAGTCCGGATCCGGCGGCAAGGTCCATCTGGGGAAGATTTCGAAGAAAGGCGACGCGTATTTGCGCAAGCTGCTCGTGCTCGGCGCCACTGCGGTGATCCGCTATTGCCGCAACAAGCCCGAGCTTGCCGGCTGGATCAACGCGCTCCTCCAAAGGCGTCCACCGCGCGTGGTCACGATCGCGGTAGCCAACAAGATGGCAAGGATCGCGTGGGCGGTGATGAGCCGCGGCGAGACGTTCCGCCAGGAAGCCTCCGCCATCGCATAAGCGGAAGCAGCCGGAAAGGGAAAGAAAGTTAGCTGCCGAGTGGGATGATCGAATTGGTGAGAGCGACGACGACGTAATGGCAACCGGTCGAGACCGAGGATTGGGACAACCCGAACCTGTGCATGCGCATCGAGCGCGTCAGTAGTGGCTGGGACCCGATCCGCGGACTACCATTAGGGCCCGCGGACCAGGAATCCGCTTCGATGAGGCCGGACCGATGACCGCACCCCGACCACCAAGTCGCCAAGACGTCGAAAAAGTTCTTGCCATGCGGACGCCATCCAGCGATGATTGTGTGGATGACACCCACTCCACGGCATCAGTGTGCCAGAATGTTGCTGATAGCAACTAGGAGGGGAGCCATCCACAATGCATCCTACCATTATCGGCCTCGATCTCGCCAAACATGTTTTTCAAGCGCATGGCGTCGATGCTGCAGGCAAAGCCGTTCTTCGTAAGAAGCTCCGCCGTTCAGAATTGATCGCATTCTTTGCCAAACTTCCGTCTTGTGTGGTTGGCATAGAAGCCTGCGGCACGGCCCACTATTGGGGCCGAGAGCTGACCGCACTGGGTCATCAGGTCAAGCTGATGCCGGCCGCCTACGTGAAACCCTATGTTAAGCGCGGCAAGAACGACGAGGTCGATGCCGAGGCCATCTGCGAAGCCGTCACGAGGCCGACGATGCGGTTTGTGCCGGTCAAGAGCGCCGAGCAGCAATCGATCCTGATGCGACATCGTACCCGGGATCTGTTCGTGCGACAGCGCACCATGCTGGTCAATTCGCTGCGCGGTCAGCTTGCCGAGTTTGGCCTGATCGCTCCCAAGGGGGTATGGCGTGTTCCAGAGCTCGAGGCTCTCGCCCAGGAGGGCGAGCTTCCGGAGCCGGCTCGAGCCTGCGCCGAGCTGCTCCTGATGCAGATCGAGGATCTGCAGTCGAAAATCAAGGCCATCGAGCGGACGATCCTTGCTCGTCATCGCGCCAATGAACTGAGCTTGCGACTCGCTACCATCCCCGGAGTTGGGATCATCACAGCGACCGCGCTGGTGGCAACCGTCGCGAACGCCAGCGCCTTCAAGTCGGGGCGCCACTTCGCGGCCTGGATAGGGCTGGTGCCGCGACAGAATGGCAGTGGAGGAAAGATGACATTGGGTGGGATCTCGAAGAAGGGCGAGCCATATCTGCGGCGGCTGCTTGTGCTCGGCGCAACCGCAGTCGTCCGCTACGTCCGCAACAAGCCCGAACTGGCTGGATGGGTCAACGCGCTACTGGCCCGGCGGCCGGCGCGCGTGGTCACCGTCGCTGTCGCCAACAAACTCGCCCGTATCGTCTGGGCCATCATGCAGCGCGGCGGCACCTTCCGGGAACGACCGTTCGGAATCGCGTAGAGAAAGATGGCTTGGCAATGAAGTGAAGCGGCGACCGCCGCGCTACCGTACAAACCAACGACACCAAGTTTGGCAAGGGCAAGGACGACGTGATGGCATCCGGTCGACATACCGAGGATCAGGACACCCCGAACCTGTGCACGGACCTTGAGTCCGTCAAGGATGATTGGGGCCCGATCAGCGGACAACCATCAAGGCCATGCGGTGAGAATAGACCGCAAGCAAAGGCCGGACAGATGACCGCAACGACCAATTGCTATAACGTCAGAAAAGCTCGGGCCAGGTGGGTGTCATCCACAGATGCACAGGTGTGAACGTTACATTTTGAGTCAAATCGTGACAAATCGAGACGTTGGATGTATCGTTTTGATTCGACCTGCTTCGGGAGAGCTGGATGAATTCTGACGTGCGACTGCGGCTGAAGGCACTGGCTGACGATCTTGAGGGACCATTGGGGCGCATTCCGTTCGATCGGGCTTTGCGGGGGCATATCGGTCTGTTTGAGGAGTTGCGGCGCGAAGGGTGCTCCTGGTCACAACTGGCGCGGGCTCTTGCGGCAGTCGGAGTTAGGCGTCCCGACGGGGGCACGATTTCAGCGGATCATCTGCGCGGGGCAGTATCCCGGCAAATGAAGGTGAATGTATCCGCGTCAACAGGCCGGCCCGTGGAAGACACCACGCGCCAGCGGACTGCCGCACGAGAGGGAAAGTCTTCCAGATCCAGGACCGGGGAAACAACCGAGCCCCGGGCCGGGAGAACGGTTACCGTCAAACCGGTCGCCGTGCAGAAATCAGACCAGCCCACGGCTGTTTCGCGTTCGATCCAGGACAAGCTTTCGCGCGTGGCGAAGTTGCGCGGCAGTTAGGCTCGATGTCGCGGCTCACAGGAACGTTACCAGCCGGATACTCAGAATCCATCTTCTTCCCAATGAGCTTGTTAGCCTCGCGGCTCTAGGAATGCCTTGCGGCGCCGATGACGATGGAAACAAGCATGGCGGCGGACCGGCCGACTTCGGATATCGAAAGGAACAAGCTGCGCAAGCTGTTGCTTTCGGACACACCGTTCCAACGGTATCTCGACTTCAGCCGGCCGGTCGTCGCGGTGAGCGGGGAGGCCATACGCGAGGGAAGGGCCGCTTATCCGCCGCAGGTTCCGCTGAAGATAAAGATCGCGGCGGGCTGGCCGGCTCAAAGTCTGCAAGGGATGATTGTCGATAGCCTCGACGATCCTCTCCCGATCCAGGCAACGCCCGAGGAACGGGAGCGGTTCGACCGGGGCGAGCCGCTGCTGGTTCGAGCAAACATGGTCGGCATGCGGCCTGAGCGGTCAAGCGGCGGACAGGTCACCGACGATATCGAAAAGCAGATCAAGGACGCCTTCGCCGTCAACGTCTTCGTGATCTTCGAACGCCTTCGGCATCTTGTGCCGCTGCGCGATGGAAAAAATGTCCGCAACTGGGCGGATCAGGAGGCGGCGCAGAACTTCATCTTCGACAACGAACTGCTGTCGCTTCCCTGGCCCGAGCGCGATCATCGCACGACCGGGAAGCGCCGCCGTCGCCTCATCGATACGGCCTGGCGTAACGGCCAGCGCCAGAAATTTCTGCGATGCCTGTACCCGGGCAGCAGGCTGCGCCGGGAGATCGCGGCCTGGGCGGAGGACTTTCGCGGCAAACGCAAGGATGTGATCGAGGAGGAAATCCGTTTTCAGAAGACGCAATTTGTCGCGCTCAACATGTGCCGCGAGCGGGCGAAAGAGTTTCGCTGCATTGAAAGCGAAATCAGTGAGAGCATCCGGCGGGAACCGGATGGGGATGGGCTTCTCGATCCGAAGCAGGCGGCGGTGGCCGCAGGTTTCAACCACCCGATCGATGCCGGGGCGGTCTTTCCCGCAGTCCATGCCGGGGATTTCGATCCAAAGCTGATGTTCCATCGGCTGGCGAGTTTGAAAGGGTTTGAATTTGTCCGGCAACTGGGCCGGACCACTCGGGGGCAGCTCGCAACGTCGTCACCTGTGCAACTTGCCGAACAGGTCGAACGCAGCCGACAGCATCTTAAAGAGCAGCCCGAGATGTTTAGTGAACGTCTGCATCCCGAATTGATGAGCGGGCGGGAATTCCTGCTTCACGCGTACAAGAATTATGAAGATCAGTGCGCGGCGTACCCCGCGCGCTGAACCTTTCTCCGGAAAAAGACCCAGAATCCATCCAGCCTGTTCGATTCCATGGCTTCTTCCTTGGCCCCGCGATCAACCGGGGCGAAGGAAAAAGTCATGACAGAGACAGACAAGAGGCGCTGGGCCATCGTTGTCGCCAACGAAAAAGGCGGGGTTGGCAAATCGACGCTGGCGCTGGCCATCACTGACAAACTGACGATCGCGGGATACTCGCCGGTCGTTATTCAAATCGACCGTCAAAAGCGGTTGTCGGCCGCGCTGGGCCAGGACGTCATCACGATTGCATCCGATCCCAAGGCGGCGCGTGCCGATCCCGGCAAGGAGCTGGCGCGGTTCAGCCCGGTGCTGGACGCCGTCACGCAAGCGGACACGGCCGCTCCGATCCTCATCGACATTGGTGCTGGCGAGGTTGGCCGGTTCTCCGAATGGGCGGCTCTGGTCGACCTGGACGAAGAATTTGGCGAATTCGGTTTCCACCCGGTCGTCTTCATACCATTCACGGCCGAGGCAGAATCGATGCGACAGGCGCAATGGACGGTCGAACGCCTGACGACGGCTATCCCTCGCGCGGACATCATCCTTGCCGAAAACCAGCGCGATGGCCGCATCGCCGACCTGCATCCGGCCTCGACTGCCTGGCAGGAGTGGACCGATAAGCTCAAGCCCGCTGCGGATAGGAACGCGCTCATCGTCATGGGCGCCATTCCCGGCGGCTCATGGCGGTATTTCGAGGCGGCCGGCTCACGCTTCATCGATGTCGTGGACCTCGAAACGCCGGCAGCCATGCAATTGAGCGGCCTGCCACGCGCGGAAGCCAAGATCGCACGCGGTGACGTTGCCCAGTGGCTGGTGGCGCTATTCGCAGAACTCGACCGTGCCTTCAAGACGACGGAGACAGTCGATGAAGAGTGAGAGTTTCAGAGCGGCGGCGTCACGCGCCATCGACGAAGGCAGCCGTGAGCGGCGGGCAACCGCACAGCGGCTGGCCTCGCAATTCGAGACGGGCGCGGACGAATTCGACCTACGCTCGCTGGAGCGCCTCGGAGAAGAGGGCCTCGCGGCGTTCCTGTCGAGCCTCGGCCATCAAAACCCGTTTCCGAATTGGCAAGAAGTAGAGCCCGCCCCGAACATCCAACCCTCCTCCGACCCGGAGGCTGGAAGGGATTACGGCTGGGCGATTTTGCGATGCAGCGAACCCCGTTGGTTGGTCCGTGCTGTCGTGCGTGGATGGGCTGCGGGCTTTGCCCTTGCCGTCATCGGCTCGATCCTTCTCAAATTTGTGGAGTAACAGGACAGTGACAACCATCAAGGTCAAGAAATCCCCAAGCCCCGCACTGGCAGCCGCGCTACTCGTGGCATGCGGTGTCATGGTCTTTAGTTTCTTCATCATCACCCTTCTCGCCCCATTTGACAATCCGAACATCACCCCGGCTTATTTCTGGAGAACGGTCTGGGATGAAGGTTTCCATCGCTACTGCGGACCAGGGCCGTTGCAGGTCTTCGATCTCGATTGCCGCACAGCGAACCTTCGGGGGTGGTTGGCCTGGCCGCCGTTCTATCTCCGGCTCTGCCTGTTTTTTGGCTGCACGATAATCGCGGCAACTCTTGCGGCAATCTGGAGCTGGAAGCACACCTCGCCCAGGGAGACCGTCCGCACCATCCGGGGGCTGTGGCCGAAATTCGGCGCGGAGGGGCGAGCCTCGTTGCAGAAGGCCGTTGCCGTGACGGGGATAACGCAACCGGATTCGCTCTGGCTTGCACCTTACGTTCAGCTCACGCCTGTCGCGGAAGCTTCCAACATTCTCGTCATCGGTGACCAAGGTTCGGGCAAGAGCGCCGTGATCCGTGGCTGGGCGGAACAGATTCTGGCACGCGGGGAGCGGTCGATCATTCACGACGCCAAGGGGGACATTCTTGCCTGCGCTCCGATTGACAAGATTCTTCTAGTGGCGCCTCATGACGCAAGAGGATGGACCTGGGATATCGGCCGCGACGTAATCAATACGCAAGGCGCGCGCGAGGTTGCGGAAAAGCTCGTGCCATCGGGTTCAGAACTGGAATCGATGTGGTCCAATGGCGCCAAGGCCATCCTGTCGGGAGCCATCGAGGCGTTGCAACGTGAGCGCAAAACCGATTGGGGATGGGCCGATCTGTTCAAGTTCGTATTCAAAAGCCCGAAAGAGCTGCGCGCGGCTCTTGAGGCCGCGCACTCACCGAGTGTCCACCTCATCGAAATCGACGCCGATGGGGTGGCCAACAGAACCACTCTGAGCCTGATGTTGACGCTGTGGGTCGCGGCCCTGACGACGATCCGGCCGCTCGCACAGGCGGAGGCATCGAACAAGGAGTGCAGTTTCAGCGTCCGCGACTGGCTTTCCGAGCAGTCCCGCCTGCCGCGAACGATCATTCTTCAGCACAATGCCGAATATCCCCTTCTCTCGACCGCGATCAGCGGCCTACTTGTCGATGTCGTCTGCGGCAAGTTGCTCAGCCCGTCCACGCCAAAACGGGATCGCCCGTGGTTGCACCTGATCCTGGATGAACTTCCGGTTCTGGGCCGTCTCGAACAGTTTCCCAAATTGCTCAATGTCGGCCGGGAAAAAGGTGTAGCGGCGATCGTGGCGACGCAGGACTGGGAACAGATCCTCAAGCTCTACCAGCGGTACGATGCGGCAACGCTCGAAGCGCGCTTCAAGATCAAGGTCGTCTGTAGACTCGGCACTTCCGAAACACGCGAACGCGTGGTCAGCAAATATGCGGGTCGCCGCACCATCGAAACGTGGGTTGCCACCAGCAGGGACAAGCCTGAGAAAATCCGCCACGAGAATGAAATCGACGTGATCGAGCCAAATTACCTGGACGATGAGCTTGGCGTGCGCATCGTTGACGGTTTCCTTGTCGTTCGTGCTCTGGTTTTCGGTCTCGGCAATCCGGTCGTCGTCGAGATTCCGTTCACACAATGGCGCAGACGGCGCGAAGCCTACAGGGACGCCACCTGGGCGAAGACCAGCGCGTAAGCAAGAACGAAGGATCCACAGAGTGCCGCACAACGGGGCGCTCTCTTTGTCCTGCCCGGTCACGGCGATGCTATTTCTGGCAGCCGTGTTTTTCGAGCCGGGCGGAGCCCGGCGAGCGGCTTTTTACCCAGCACTTTCTTTGCCGGTCCGCGTGCGGACCGACGAGAATTTTTTGGCACGGGGCAAAAGCCGAGAAGCCTTGTCCGGCTCCCCGGCATTGCGGGTCAGGCCGATTTCAGGCGCTGCATGCCCTCTGCCAGCGTCCAGAGCGCGCGGTTGATGCCGACATTCTGGTCGATGCCATTGATGGCACGGGTCTGCGCGCGGCGAATACGGCCATCGGTGGTCTGGCGGCGGCCGTGAAGTCCGCCACGAATGAGGTTTTCCTGGGCTGCGTTCAGTGTCAGCCAGAGACTTTGCCCGACATCCTCGCGGCGTCGAGGCGCAATGATCTGGTCCGGACGAACGGGGCTTTCGTCCTCGCCGTAGCGGGCGACAAGTGCGGCTTCAGCAAAAACGGTCTGCTCGTCCCGCGAGAGCTTTATTTCCTTCATCGTCTCGACGGATTCGATGAGGCGCGGAAAGTCTTCCGCAACAGTATAAACGCCCTCGATAATGTCGTGCTTGATATTGCCCTTGTGCGCCACACGAACTTCCTCGAAGCGCTCGCCCGCGACAAGGCTGTTTGTGCAAACAAACCTGAGCAATCCCGCAAACATCTGGTACGCCGAGGTTCCGTCATGCGAATTGACGATGATGACTTCGGCCGCTTCGGGCTTGCCGATGCCCCCATCACGGCGCAGGCGGAGCATGTGCTTTGCGTGGCCGAGGCGGTCACCGTCGCGTGGTACGGCCTGCACGGCGAAGAACGGAAACCATCCTTCGCGGCGCACTTCCTCCACAATCTCGATGGTAGGTACGTAGACGTAACGTTCTGACCGGCTGTCATGCGCCTCGCGCGCGAAGATGGCCGGGACGTGCCGGTACAGGGTCTCGTTGTCGAGAGCTTCGCGTCCGCTGATTTGGTGGGCGTTGCGGCCGAACCGGGTGGCGAGATGGTGATGCATGATCTTGCTCCTTTGAGGCTTGGGTTGCAGCGCTGCGCTGCAGCCCTGCCTCGCGGCGAGCAGCGGGGTAGCAAGGGCAAGAAAACTCTTCGGCACCGTGGAATAAATGGAGGGGCCCCGCCTCGCGGGGAGGAGGCCGTTTATGCCGCGAAAGGCCGAAGAATTTTCTTGTCCCGCGCGAGGGCAGAGCCATTAGCAAACCACCGGCAGGAGCATCCGGCGGATGCCGGGAAAACGACATGCACTGTTCTTCCGCGCGTTTCTGGATTCTGAGTAGAAACACCAATCGTGAGGCCAGAATCCAACTCCATCCTCCGAAAACACCGCATCTCGATGGTCTTGAGTTCGGAGACCATTGCGGTGGTTGCAACGTGGAATGTTGCGACGTTCAGCGCTTATTATGTGCGCGGCATCGCCGGCTGCAGCTATTGAACGACTTCAAGTTTCGCGCGCGCCTGATGCTGGAAACGACCGGCGTCCCACCGCCCGTCGTGGCATCACGATGCGGTTCCCGGACACAAGAGCAGAGATGCGAAGGGCGTTCCATCGCCGTCTCGGCGTCACGCCGGGCTGGATCCGGGAGCACTTTGGCAAAGTCCATTAGTACGTGACATTTCTTGATGGGTTTCGCACCCGAGGCCATGCACTGTTACGTCGACCGTGTGTCGCCGCCGATACGATGCCTGCAACGATCCGTGTCAACATCCCAAAAGGCACCAATCGCAGCGTAGCGAAGAGGTGCGCAGGAGTAGGACAATCCCAGCCATGAACACATGGAACGCCGCTGCCGGACCTGCCTCACTTCTTTCTTCATTGTTGTGGCCCATGAGCGCAGCAAAAAACCCCGCCTCCGAAGAGGCGGGGCCAGTCGACGCTATCGGATCAATCGCCGTTGCGGCGGGACCAGATCAGCGTAAAGCTGTCGTCGCCCTCACCCTTCACCAGCGAGGCGTAGATCGGGGCCGGAAAACTCGGATCGTCGAGCTTGACCGAGAGATATTCGCGATCGCTGTCCCGTGCGGTCTTCTTCCACGCAGCCCCAAACTCGACAGTGGAGCTTGCGAAGATGCGAAAATCGGGCGCCTTGTCGTTGTCCTTCTCGGTCGCGACGAATTTCGCCTTGACGTTGAGGGTGAGCGTCTTGACCGATCCGGTGTAGCCGTTTTCCGCCGCGGTAAAGGTTCCGATGGTAGCCATGGTGTCTCCGTGCTGTTGTCGGGCCGCGACCATCGCAGCCTCGATGGCGGTCCTTGGCCCGGGGAGCGATCGGCCCGCAGCCTTCAGGCCCGGAAGCCAAAGCGGAGGACGGCGGCAGCCGGCTTTTTTGACATCCCGCGAGGAATGCCGCCCCTTCGCGGCAGGGGAAAAAAGCCGGCTTAGCCGTTGCGGGAAGGCGATCGAGGCGTAGCCGGCCCTCGGGCCTGATCCGTCCATTCGAGGTCGCGCGGGACGCGCCCATCAAACAAACCGATGGAGACCACCATGACGATCGTCACCGCACAAGGACAGGGAACGCCGGTCGCAGAAAGACGTGCGTTCGTGCACCAACGGAAATGCAAAAACGCGACCCGGGAAACGACGGCGCATGAATTCGTATTGCGGTGCGACCGTTTACTGCGCTCGACCGAAGACCCGTGGGAGTCCAGTTCGCAATTTCGATGTCAGGGATGATCGATACTCGCCGCGATCTACGCCTCGCTGGTCATGGATGAGGGCGTCGATTGGCCGTAGCCAATATCGTGGTCACGCGAGGCATCAAACGCAGCGACGCGCCGTCTTCCGGGCGGGTTTATGGGCGCCGGCCACAATGTACTGCTTTATCGGCTTCGGGTCGAAAAGTGTCTGACTTTCTAAAATGCGCCCCGTCGAGGACGTGAGCATCATGAGCTTGGCCGGGCGTCCTCGGGCGCCCGGCCAAAAATTTCACCAGTCGAACGATGGCAAGCCGGGACCGCGCGAGCGGTCCCGGCCGTGCCGATTACTCGGCGGCGGCGGAATACGTGTCCGGGTTCGTCCCTATAGCAGCATCCGCCTGTGGCTGCTCTGTACACTCCTGCGCGGTTCGCGGTGTCCGCATTAGTGCGGGCAGCCAGCCGGTTGCTACCACCAACTGCTCGGCGGCCTCCGCCATGTCCGGCTTCTTCATATTTTCCATCCGCTCAGCGGCCTCGATACCGACGGCTTCCCGCACCGCGGCAAGAATGTGCGGTTTGGTGACGCGACCGAAATAGGTCCGCGCGGTCGGTATCCAATGCGCGGTCATGTCGAGCGACACGGCCTCCGCCAGCCTGTCCGCCGTCGCCATCGCCCGGGGCCTGCGCTCCATCGGCAGTTTTACGGCGTTGACCGTGAGCGCGACGCAATGCGCGAACAGTGCCATGCGGCTGTCATGGTCCAACTCCACGATGAACGTCCACAGGTTGGCCACGTCGCGCGGTATCTGCGCCGCCCAACGGGCATGATGATCGGACCATGCCTTGCCCGCTTCGGTATCCTCGATCCCGTCCGCGTGAGACGCCAGATAGGCGCTGGTCGGGCGGATATCGAGAACATTGGCATCTGCGCCGCGATAGAAGATTTGCGCCGACAGCGCATGGGTGACGGCGACGATGGCGACATCCGGCAGCTCGCGCAAGGCAAGCCGCAGCCCGAGGGTGCGGTGCGCGGTGAGGTCGCGGATCAGGATGTCCGACAGCGGCTTGTGATCGTCGGCGTCCTCGTCCTCCCCGTCCAAATTCCCACTCCGGGCCATACCGTTCGGGACTGTTCCGCCGTCGTCATCGACGGTGCCATCCTCCTCGCCCTCGTCGCTCGCGTTCACTGCCTCCGTGTCTGGCTTCTCGTCCTCGGCTCTTACAAAACCGCGCTCGATACGGACGGTGCCGTCATGGTTGAGGATGACGAAGGCTCCGCAGCGCGCGATTTCGGCGGGGTCGTAGGCCAGACGCTTGGCCTCCAACCGCTCGATCTCGGCTTCAAGCTCGCCGAAGCGTGCATCGACCTCATCAGGCAGTTCCTCGTCGCTCTCATGTTGCTCCGTCAGGCTGTTGAACTCGCACCTGACGGTATCCAGAGCCGCCTGATCTTCCGCCGACAGTTCCACCGCTTGCGGATAGGTCCGGCGCAGCCCGTGGCTGTGGGGGAAGTCCAGAAAGACCTGCGCCCATTTCCAGCCCTCAGCCTCCATCAGGGCGTTGGCCTCGCGCCCAAGCTTCGCCACCACCAGCATATCGAGAAGCGCCACGTCCTCGAAATAGCCGCCGCGATCCTCGGTGAAGAGGTCGCGCAGGATTGTCCCCCCAACCTCGGTGTAAGCCTCTGCGCCGACGAATACCGCGCGGCGATCGGTGGCGGCAACATGGGTTTCGGTGAGCATGCGGCGGATCGTGCTGGCATCACGATTATGGGATAGCCGCTCGTATGCGGCCTCCTGCCGGGCATGGTCCTCGGTGATCGCAAAGGCCATCAACTGGTCAAGCCCCAGATCGCCGTCGCGGTAGACTTGCATCAGCTTGGGCGAGACCGCGCCCAACCGCAGGCGCTGCCGCACCACATGCGGCGTGACGCCGAACCGGGCGGCGATCTCTTCCGCGCCGAAACCACGTTCTTCCGCCAGCTTCTTGAACGCCTCGAACTGATCGGCGGGATGCATGCTCTCTCGGGTGACGTTTTCGTCGAGGCTGATTTCGTGCGGATCGTTCGCGGTGTCGATTATGCAGCGGATCGGTTCGGTCTTCTTGATCTCCTTGCGCTTGACACGGAGAAGCTGCGCCAACCTGCGGCCCTCGCCGATGGTGACAAAATAGAACCCGGTTGCCGCGCCCTCCGCATCCAGTTCCGGTTCGACGACAAGGTTTTGCAAGATGCCTTTGGCGGAGATGCTGGCCGCATAGGCTTCGATGGACGCCTCGCCGTGCGGCGTCTTGCGGGCATTCTTCGGCGACTTCTTGAGCTTGTTGAGCGGAATAAAACGCTCGGTTCCGCTCTCGACAACGGTTTCGACATTCTTGGCTGACATGATCAATCTCCTTTTAGGGCTTGGGTGCAGAGCGCACCTCGCGCCTGCACCCCTGCCCGTCGGCGAGACCGGGGTAGCAAGGGCAAGAAAACTCTTCGGCACCGTGGAATAAATGGAGGGGCCCCGCCTCGCGGGGAGGAGGCCGTTTATGCCGCGAAAGGCCGAAGAATTTTCTTGTCCCGCGCGAGGGCGGAGCCATTAGCAAACCACCGGCAGGAGCATCCGGCGGATGCCGGGAAAACGACATGCACTGTTCTTCCGCGCGTTTCTGGATTCTGAGTAGAAACACCAATCGTGGGGCCAGAATCCAGCTCCATCCTCCGAAAACACCGCATCTCGATGGTCTTGAGTTCGGAGACCATTGCGGTGGTTGCAACGTGGAATGTTGCGGCGTCCAGCACCTATTATGTGCGCGGCGCCGAATACTATCTTGGCAGCCGGGAGCCGGATGGCGTCTGGTATGCGCCGCGTGGTGATCTCGGCCGGCGGGATGCAGCAACGGTCCAGCGACAAGAATTCGCCCGCCTCTATGAAGGGCTCGGCGAGAACGGACAATCGCTTATCACCAACCCGGGCGCAAAGGCTGATCGACGTGTTCCTGCCTTCGACTTGACGTTTTCCGCGCCTCGCTCGGTGTCGCTGGCGTGGGCCTTCGCGGATGACGATCTGCGGCGCAACCTCGAAGCTGCCCAGGAGCGCGCCGTCCGCGCCACCCTAGCCACGATCGAGCAGGAAGCCATATACGCACGCCGCGGCAAAGATGGCGCACGCGTCGAAAAGGTCGCGTTGACGGCCGCGTTGTTCCAGCATGGCGAAAGTCGCCCGGCGGAGCATGCCGATGGTCGCGTCTTCGGTGATCCGAACCTTCACACCCATGCCGTCGTCCTGAACATGGCGACGCGCGCCGATGGCACGGTGGGAGCACTGCATTCCACCGTCTTGCGCGACTGGAAGATGGCGGCCGGCGCTGTCTATCACGCCGCCCTCGCAAACGAGATGACCGATCTCGGCTTCGGCATCGATCGTGTCGGGCGGAACGGCACGTTCGAGCTGGCCGGCATCGGCGACCAAGCCATCACCTATTTTTCTGCGCGGCGGCAGGAAATCGAAAAGGAGCTGGCGGAGGCGGGCACGACCAGCGGTTCATCGGCTGCGCTGGCCTCCGCTGTCGCCAAATCGACGCGCCACGCGAAAGGGCTGGATGCCGGGCGCGAAACCATCTGGCGGGAGGCGGCGCAGTCGGCCGGCCTCGACGGTGATATCCCTGCGGCGCTCCAGCAGCGATCGATTCGGGCGTTTGCCACAGACGACCCTGGGCGCGTTTTCGCCGAACGGCTGGCAACGTTGCCGGCAGAACTGACTGAGCAGGAAAGCGTCATCGATCGGCGGGAACTCGTTCGCTCGGTCCACGCGGCAAGCGTCGGGCTCGGCCTGCCACTGTCGCGGGTTGACGGGGAGGTCGATCAGCTTGTCACTACCGGGACTTTCGTCGAAATCGGCCGGGATGCCATAGGCCAGGCGCGCTACTCAACGCCAGAGATGATCGCGATCGAGCGCGATCTGGTTGCGACCGCCTCAAGACTGGCTGAACGGCGCGGGGCCGGGATCGATCCCGCCGATATCGAGGCGCGAAGCGTCGCGCACGGGTTGAGCGCCGAACAGACCTTTGCCGCCGAAGCCGCAACCGGCCCGAATGCCATCGTCGTCATCGAGGGTGCTCCGGGCTCGGGCAAGACCACAACCCTCGCACCGATCGTCGAAGCCTGGCAGGCGGCCGGACATCGCGTCATCGGCACAGCCACTGCCTGGCGCGTCGCACGCGCGCTCCAACAGGATCTGAACATCGAAGCGCGAGCAACCGCGTCCTGGGTCGAACGCCTCAGGACCGGCGAGCGCTTCCTGGACGAGAAGTCGGTTCTGATCGTGGATGAGGCGGGTCTGCTGTCTTCACGAGAAACCCATGCCCTGCTGTCGGAAGTCGAGCGCGCGCATGCGAAGGTGATCCTGGTCGGCGACCGCCGGCAATTGCAGGCGATCGGTGCTGGTCCGGGCCTTGATCTCGTGGTCCGCAGCGTCGAGGCCACGCGCGTTGACACCATTGTGCGGCAGCGTGACGCCTGGGCGCGACAGGCCGTGACGGATTTCGGCGTGGGTCGGGCCAATGAAGCGCTTGACGCATTCCAGGCTCACGGCTGCCTTGAAGAATCACCCTCCTACCGTGCCGCGCTGCACAGGATTGTCGAACTGTGGAACGGTGCAAGAGCCGAGCATCCCGACAGCTCCACCCTCCTGGTTGCCCGGACCAACAAGCAGGTCGCGGACATCTCGCGGGCAGTTCGCGCTGAACTCAAACGTGAGGGTGTCATTCACAGCGCGGAAGCCAGCGTCGAGGCGGTCACGCCATCAGGTCAGACAACCCGCATTGAAATCGCGGCCGGCGACCAAATCCGCTTCCAGCTCCGCAACGATCAGCTCGGTGTCGTCAACGGCACGGTTGCGACCGTGACCGCCGTCCATCCCGATCCGTCGACAGGCCAGAATACGCCCGGCAACATCCGTATTGAGGCGGTTATCGACAAGCGCCGCGTCAGCTTTGTTCCCGCCGACATCGCCGACGAGCGCGGACGGGCCCGGCTCGGCTGGGCCTACGCAAGCACCGTGCATGGCGCGCAGGGCATGACCGTCGATCGGGCGGTCGTCCTGCTCGATCCCCGGTTCGATCGCCATGCCGCCTATGTAGCCGCAAGCCGTGCCCGCGACGAAACCCGGCTCGTCGTCGATCGCTCCCAGATAGAGGCGCTTCTTTCTTCCCGTCTGCCGCTGGACCGCACACGGCAGGCCGAACCCGCATCGGCGGAAGACCGGCGCGCACTGCTCGCCGGGCGATTGTCCAGCGGACACGCGAAGACGTCGACGATAGCCGTGATCGAACAGACCGGTCTCCCGTTGAAACATGCGGACCGGCTTCACAGCCGGCCATCGGCAGATCGGGCGCTGCAGCCGCCCACAAAGCCACCAGCCGCGCAGGAGGCCGCCCGCGCAGCTCCGCGATCCAGCGCGCGCACACCTGACCGCGGGTTGGACTATGGCCGTTGAGCGGAAAGCAACACGCCCGCCGCGAAGGACGGCGACAGGACGCAGAAGAAGTCCAGACAAGGAGGCCGGCTGGTCGGTTGAATTCGAGATCGAGCGTTCTCTTCGCGTTTCCGACGCCGAGGTCCAGGTGCTGGAAACTTGGTTCGGCAAGCAACTGGATGCGCTGTTTGAGGGGACTCACTCATCGCGAAACGATATCGCCATACCCGATGAGGCGGTGAATCCCTCGATGCGGAAGCGGGGATGACGCGCGATGGGCAGCATGTTGGGGTGGACGGCCCCCGACGGCATCGATGTGCCAGAATGAGGTCAGTAAAGATCTCAGACAAGGGAGCCGTCCATGAGTGAGATTATCAGAATTGGCGTCGACACGTCCAAGAGTGTTTTCGTGCTGCATGGTGTGGATTCGGCTGAGAAGCCGGTGTTGCGCAAGAAGCTGCGCCGGCGCGACTTCCTGAACTTTTTGGCGAAGCTGCCGCCGACCCAGATCGGCCTGGAAGCCTGCGGCGGGTCGCATCACTGGGCACGCGAGGTGATGGCATTGGGACATGAGCCAAAGCTGCTGCCGGCGCAGCATGTGAAACCGTATGTACGACGCAACAAAAACGACAAGCAGGATGCCGACGCGGTCTGCGAGGCCATGAGCCGGCCGCGCATGAGCTTCGTCAGGGTCAAGAGTACGGAAGAGCAAGCGGCGCAAATGTTGATGACGACGCGCCAGCGGCTGATCGACTACCGCACGCAGCTCATCAACACCGTCCGCGGCCACGCGGCCGAGTTCGGGCTGACGGCCGCCAAAGGGCCTGCCCATGTCGAGCCGCTGCTGGCGCGTATTGCCGAAGACGTAACAGTGCCCGCGCTTGCCAAAGAGCTGTTCGCCATCCACGGCGACGAGTATGGCCGGCTGAAGGTCGAGCTGCGTGAGATCGAGGCGAAGCTGAAGGTCTGGCACCGGCGGAACGAGATGAGCCGGCGCCTGACCGAGGTCGATGCCATCGGCCCGATCGGCAGCTGTCTGCTGGCGATCAAAGCACCCGACCCGCAGGCCTTCGCCTGCGGTCGCGACTTCGCGGCCTGGATGGGTTTGACCCCGAAGGATCATTCCACCGCCGGCAAGATGCGGCTCGGCGCCATTACCCGCGCCGGCGACGAGGCCTTGCGCCGCACCCTGGTGGTGGGCGCCACCTCGGTCATCCAGCAGGTCAACAAGGGCAAGGCGCATCCCTCGCCCTGGCTGCGCGACCTCGTGGCGCGCAAGCCACCGAAGCTCGCCGCCGTAGCGCTCGCCAACAAGGTCGCGCGCATCGCCTGGAAACTCATGGTCAGCGGCGAACGCTACGACCCGGCACGCGCCGGCATCGTCTCCCCGAGGCCAAGGGTAGCGCCGTGCTCGCGTCGTCAAGGCCGCTGCGCGCCGCCTACGGCGGTGGCCTTCGGCCAGCCTTGACGACGCTTGCGCGCGGCGCTCGAAAGCTGGCCGCCGTCGGTGAAACGAAACCTCCGGGGCCCTCGCCCCAAAACACAAGGTGATCACATGACCTTACACCCGACCCGCAGATCATCAACTTCGGCATGAGGCCCAAGCCTCACGCCGCAGGCCGAAGCTTGCTCGAGAACGGAAGATGGACCTGATCAATCGATCACAGTCACGAGGCAAAACCCCGTGGGACCCATTGGTGCAAGACACCGCCACCATGTTTGGAGCTCGTGCTGTGGACCCCATCTTGGCAGCGGTCATGTGCGACCGCATCAGCAGACCGGACATATGGCCGCAATCGCTTCGATCAGAAACCAGTTCCGCCTCTTGCCAGCACGGGGCCGTCCACATATGGGACGGCGATATTTTCACTCGCGGAGAACAAACAAATCCGTCGGAATTGTCAGATCTTGATGTATTCATTGACATCACGATCCTCTTGATGTAACAAATTACATCGATGGCCAAAGCACGCAAGATCACGCGAACCCGGCTTGTCGTCAGCCCCGGCTTCGCCGAACTGGTCGTGTGGGAAGTTCCCGAGCCCGTCTCGGGATGCTCGCACAGCTACAAATATCGGCTCGCCTATGTGGTGAATGGCGTCTGCCGCGTGCGTTACGACAATGAGCGCGGCAAGGGCGACCATCGCCACCTGGATGGCAAGGAAAGCCCTTATGCGTTTCGTGGTCTGGAGCGGCTGCTGGCGGATTTTTGGCGCGACGTGAATAAACGGATATAAAGCATGCGGACGGTTATCCTGGGCGTCGAGACACAAAACGACCTGACGCGCCGCATCATGGCGACTGCGCACGGGCAGCGTAAGGCTGGTGGCGACCGAATTTCGTTCGAGAGCGTCAGCGATCTTTGGCGGGTGCTGGCGCCCAAGCGCATGGAGATCGTGCGCATTATGACCGGAGCCGGACCGTTGACGATCCGGGAAGTCGCGCGTCGGGTCGATCGCGACTTCAAGGG